>JALYMX010000195.1 GCA_030773495.1 Actinomycetota bacterium
GGAGGGGTGAGGGCGCCAGCGCGGGCGAGGGCGGCCAGCGCCGTGGCCCGCACGCGCGGTGACGGGTCGGCCAGCAGGCGGCGGGCACCGGCCTCGTCGCCGGCGTGGCCGGCCAGGGCGGCGACCCGGCGGCGGCGGGCCTCGTCGGCTGACGGGCTCCCCCCGGCCGGCGTGCCGCTCATCGTGCGCAGTGTTGACCGGTGTGCCCGGAACGCGCCAATGTGCGCCGGGGGTGGAACCGGAGGGGTGCAAACGTGCGCCACACTGTGGGCATGCGGAGCACCAAGCGGTTGGCGGCCGTCCTGTGTGCGGGCCTGCTCGTGTCCGGCGCGGGCGCCCTGTGGGTCCATGAAGGCGACACGGCGGTAGCCGTCGTCGACGACCCCGGCCTGCGCCTGCCGGAGCCCCCGACCACCACCACCCTGGAGCCCACCACCACCACGACGGCGGCGCCGGTGAAGCCCTCCGGGCCGGTCAGCGTTCCCAAGGATCCGTACGCCAAAGAGCCGCTGATCGAGATCGGCACCATCGAGATCCCGAAGATCGGCCTCACGCACCGCGTGTTCCGCGGCATCAGCCTGCGCACCATCGACCACGGACCCAGCCACTGGCCCGGCACGGCCGTCCCCGGCCAGAACGGCAACGCCGTGTTCGCCGGCCACCGCGTCACCCACAGCCGCCCGTTCCGCAACATCGACCAGCTGGTGCCGGGCGACGAGGTCATCTTCAACGTGGAGGGCACGCGCTCGGTGTACACGGTCACCGGCTCGGAGGTGGTCACGCCCAAGGCCCTCCACATCGTGAACCAGACGCCGAACGCCACCGCCACCCTGTTCGCCTGCCACCCGCCGGGGTCGGCCAAGTTCCGCTACGTGGTGCACCTGGTCCTCAAGAGCACCTGACGGACTGCGACCTTTCGCTCAAGGCCCTCCCGCCGTCGTCCGACAACGAGGGGCGAAAGGAGAGGTCGAATGTCCTACATGGTGAGCTTCCGCAGTGCCGAGGGGAAGCCGGGCTACCACCCGGCGGACAGCCTCGACGAGGCGCTCCGCTTCGTCGAGCGCCTGCGCAACCAGGAGCAGGTGGTCGACGCCCGCGTGTGGCGGATGCACGAGGTGCCGATCGAGGTGAAGACGTACTACAAGGTCGAGGTGGCGAGCGCGCCGCCCGAGGCGGCGCCTGTGCGGGGCGAAGAGGAGCCGGCGAAGCCGGAGCCGGCGGCCGGCGAGCCGCTCGCCGCTTCCGCGCTCGGTCCCAACGGGGCTCGTTTCGGCCGCTTCAACCGCGGCTCGTAGTCGGCGTCGCTGCGTCCCTGCGCCGGGACGTCGTGGGGCGCCGCCTCACCCCAGCGCCCGGCGCAGGGCGAGGCCGAGGGCGAACACCACCAGGGTGACGAGCCCGGCCACGATGGCGCCGACCAGGACGGCCACCCCGAACAGCCCGAGTCCCGACCTCACGCGTACCCACGCCTCGCTGGGCTCGGCAGGTTCCGGGGGCGCCTCGACGCGGGCCGCCTCATGCCGAACGGCGGGGGGTGGCACCACCGTGGCGGGAGCCGCGGCGGTGACCGGTTCGACGGGCGGCGCGGGGAGCAGCGTGGTCGCCGCTTCGGCAGGGGGCGGCGCCGCCGGCTGCGGCGCGGCCATGCCCCGCAACGTCTCCCACCACGGTTCCTCGGCGGCGGTCGTCTCGTCCGCCGGTTGCTCCGGGACCGGCTGCTCCTCGACGGGTGGCGCGGCGGCCGGCGTCTCCGCGGCGTGCGACCCCTCGACCGGCGACCCCTCGACCGGCGACTCCTCGTCGCGTGTCGCGGGCTCGTCGAGCCCGGACGGCTCGGCGCCCCCGCTGTCCGCCGCCGCCGATGTGCCCGCCTCCGCGTCGGGCGCCGGGCCGCTCTCGATCCACGCCGCCCAGTCCTCCCTCGTCCACTCCAGGACGGGCTTGGTGTCGAGCACGGACGTGGCCTCGGGGCCGGGCATCGCCGCTGCCTGCCCGGCGGGCTCCTGGGGCGCGTCGTCGGAGCGCCCGTCCGGAGCGGTGGTGTCAGCCCGCTCCGGGAACGACGTCATCGGGAAGGGCCTCCGTCGCGGTCGCCAACCTCCCGTTCCATGGCACTCTGTGCCAGAGAGACGCGAACCACCGACATGAGCACGATCGACCCGATGGTAGTGCGAGGCCCCCTCGGCGGCGAGGGTCTCCCACCCAACCCCCGCCCCCGACGGTGGCTGCGCGTGACCGTCCCGGCGGTGGTCGCCGCCGTGCTGCTGTTCGGCGCCGGCCAGGTACGGCTCCCGTACTACGCCCTGGCCCCCGGCGAGGCTCACCAGGTCAACGACCTCGTCCGCGTCCCCGAGGACCGCAGCTTCCCGCCCCAGGGGAAGGTGCTCCTGGCCACTGTCTCGCTCGGCCAGGTGACGGTGTTCGAGGCCCTGCAGGGATGGCTCGACCCGGACATCGACGTGCTCCCCGAGGAGAACGTCCTCGGCACCACCCCAAGGGGCCAGTTCACCCGCCAGAACCTGCAGCTCATGGACGACTCGAAGCAGGTCGCGGCCGTGGTCGCGCTGCGCCGGCTGGGCTATCCGGTCGCCGAGCAGGGCAAGGGGGGGTTGGTGGTGGAGGTCGAGAAGGGCTCGCCGGCCGACGGCCGCCTGGCCCAGGGCGAGGTCATCACGGGTGTCGACGGGCAACCGACGTCGCTGTCGCAGCAGGTGGTCCAGGGCATCCGGCGGCACGGGCCGGGTGAGACCGTGCGCCTCGACGTGCTCGGCCTCGACGGCCAGACGCGCATGGAGCAGATCGTGCTGGCCGGCCGCGACGATGGCACCTCCGGCTTCCTGGGCGTGCTGTTGCGGACCAAGGAGCAGAGGTTCGACTACCCCTTCGACGTGACGATCGACTCGGGCACCATCGGCGGCCCGTCGGCCGGGCTGGCCTTCGCGCTCGGGGTCCTCGACACGCTGAGCACGGGCGAGCTCACCGGCGGCAAGCGGGTCGCCGTCACCGGCACCATCGACCTCGACGGGCGAGTGGGCGACGTGGGGGGTGTGGCCCAGAAGACGGCGGCCGTGCGGGCCGCCGGCGCCAACGTGTTCCTGGTGCCGGCCGGCGAGTTCGACGAGGCGGCGGCCCACGCCGGACGCAACCTCGAGGTGATGAAGGTGACCAGCCTCGACGACGCCATCGCCGCGCTCGCCCGCCTCGGTGGCGACGTCAGCGCCCTCGGGCCGGCGCCCTCCCGCTCGTTCGGGTAGCGACGGGCCACTTGTACCATTGCTCGATCAGGGCGCCCTTTTCCTCTCTCCTCTGCGTCGCCGCGCCTGTCGAGAAATAGCCTGATGTCCGCTTCGAGCGCGCAGTTGGAGTTCGCTGCCGAGTTCGTCCTGTTCCTGGCCGCCGCGTCCGGGCTGGCCGTGGGCGCATTGCGGGGCGAGCTGCTGAGCAGCCGCCCCCGCGGGCGGGTGTCCCTCGCCGCCGGGTTCGCCGCCCTCGCCACGGCTGCCTTCCTCGACGGGTCGCGGCTGGTCGACGACGGTGCCGCCGTCGTGGCCGGTCTCCGGGCCGCCGGCGTGTTCGGCGTGCTCGCCGGTCTGCAGTCGGGGTGGGCCGCCGGCCGCACAGCCAGAGGCGTGCTCGGCGCCGGTGTCGTGCTCGTCGCCGGCGGCGCCATCGCCGACGTCGCCGGTGCCGAGACGGTGGCCAGCGTGGCCCTCGCCGGCGGCGGTGTGGCCGTGGCCACCGCCCTGACGG
>JALYMX010000196.1 GCA_030773495.1 Actinomycetota bacterium
GTCGGGCGAGCGCCCGGCGACGACGACGACCTCGGCTGCTCCGGCCTCGGCGAGGGCGAGGACGATGGCGCGGGCGGCGCCCCCGGACCCCCGCACCACGCACCGCCGGCCGGCGGGGTCGAACCCGTGGTCGAGGCGTACGGCGTCGAGGAACCCCCGACCGTCCGTGCTCTCCCCCACCAGGAGGTCGCCCCGCCGCACCACGCAGTTGACCGCCCCCAGGCGCTGAGCGGCGGGAGACAGGGCGTCGACCAGGCCGGCCAACCTGTCCTTGTGTGGCGTGGTGACCGACAGCCCCTCGACGCCGAGGGCCCGCACGCCGGCGACGGCGGCGGCGATGTCGGCGGCCGCCACCTCGAAGGCGACGTAGGCCCAGTCGAGGCCCAACGCTCGGAAGGCGGCGTTGTGGAGCACCGGTGAGAGGGAGTGGCGAACGGGGTCGCCGATCACGCCGGCCAGGTGGGTGGACGCCGTGGGCCACGCGGGCACGGAGCGGTCCGTCCCGGAGGGGCCTGGCGTCAGCGCACACCCCGCGAGGCAGCCAGGGCGATGTTGCGGTTGTGCTCCGCGATGGTGGTGGCGAAGGCGTGGCGCCCGTCGGGCTCGACCACCACGTAGTACAGCCACGGCCCGTCCGTCGGCACCACGGCCGCCCGCAGCGACGCCCTCCCCGGCGAGGCGATCGGCGTGGGCGGGAGGCCCGGGTTCTTGTAGGTGTTGTAGGGCGAGTCGACCTCGAGGTCCTTGAACAGCACCCGGAGCCCCCGCTCGCCGGTGCGACCGAGGGCGTAGATGACGGTGGCGTCCACCTGGAGCAGCATCTTCTTGGCCAGGCGGTTGTAGATGACCCGCGCCACCTTGCCCCTGTCGTCGGGCACCCGGGCCTCCCGCTCCACGAGCGACGCCACCACGATGGCCTGGTACGGGTCGACCAGGCCGCCCTGGCCCACGTCGTCGATCCCGGCCTCGGCGGCCGCCTCATCGAAGCCCCGCACCATGCGCTCGAGGATGGCCTGCTCGTCGTCCTTGGGCTCGAAGTTGTACGTCTCGGGCAGCAGCAGGCCCTCCAGGTTGGTGCTCCCGGCCGGCTGGTACTTCGAGCGGACGGCGCCGCTGGCCGCCACCTCGAGGAACCGCTCGGCCGAGCGGCCCGGCAGGCGGCCCACCAGCTCCGCCGTCTGCTTCAAGGTGAGGCCTTCGGGCACGGTGAGGCGTTGGAAGGTGAGCTTCGGCCCCTTCTCGAGCGCGGCGATGACGTCGTCGAACGACGACCGCCGGCGCAGCTGGTACTCGCCGGCCTGGAACGGCCCCGCGCCCTGCACCCGCACGTACAGCCTGAAGTTCCGGGCGTCCTCCACGATCCCCTCGCGCTCGAGGATCTCGGCGATGCGCTGGGTGGACGCGCCGCGCGGCACCTCCACCTGGACGGCGGCGCCGGCCGGGCCGGCGGGATCGACCTGGCTGCGGAACCACACCAGGCCGGCGCCGGCGCCGACGACGCCGAGCACGGTGACCACGGCCACGACGACGAGCAGGCGCCGGCCCCAGCGACCGGGAGGAGCGGGCATCGGCTCGAGGTCGCTCACCGCGCCCTCGCATCGAGCCAGCCCTGGAGCAGCACGGCGGCGGCCACCTTGTCCACCACACGGCGGCGGTCCCTCGCCCGCACACCCCCGGCCCGCAGCGACCGCTCGGCGCTCACGGTGGTGAGCCGCTCGTCCCAGGTCTCCACGGGGACGGCGACGGCGCCGGCCAGCGCCCGGGCCTCCTCGTCGGCGGCGCAGGCGGCGGGACCGGCGACGCCGCTCAACGACAGCGGCAAGCCCACCACCACCCACTCGGCCCCGAGCTCCTCGACCAGGTCGGCCAGCCGGCGGTGGTCCTCGGCCCGGTCCTTGCCCCGCTCGACCACGCTGTGCGGCGTGGCGAGGGTGCCGGTGGCGTCGCTCACCGCCACGCCGATGCGCCGGCCGCCGAGGTCGAGGCCGACGACCCTCACACGCCGCCCAGCCGGCCTCGCAACGCGGCGAGCGCGTCGTCGATGCGCCCCACGTCGCGCCCGCCGGCCATGGCCACATCGCCCTTTCCGCCGCCGCCGCCCACCAGCCGGGCGGCGTCGGCCACGATGGCCGGGGCCTGCAGCCCGCTGTCCGGTGCCACCGCCACCACCAGGGCCACACGCTGGCGGTCGGGCGTGCCGACGAGGGCGGCCG
>JALYMX010000197.1 GCA_030773495.1 Actinomycetota bacterium
GCGGTGGCCGCCGCCGTGGCCGGGCCCGAGTCGCCCGAGGTGGAGGTGGCCGCCGTGCCCCCCGAGCCGCCGCCGCCCGCCGTCGCTCCCGAGGAGTCTGTATCGGCGCTGGCCGGTGCCGACCCAGTCGAGCCCGAGGTGGGCGCGGCGATGGCCGAGCCGCCTGAGCCGGTGACGGCCGTCGACACCGGGATGTCCTTGGCGTGGCCCGAAGAACCGACCGCCACCGAGTCGGCGCTGCTAGCCGACTTCGAGTCGCCCGAGACGGCGATGCCTGCGGCCGTGGGCGTGGTGGTGGCCGCGCCCGAGTCGCCGGTGCTGCCCGAGTCGCCCGAGCCAGCGCCGCCGGTGGCGCCCGCTTGCCCCGAGCCGCCGGTGGACGACGAGCCCGTGCCGCCGGCGCCGGAACCGCCGCTGCCCGCACCGGCGCCGCCCCGGCGCTCGTCCCGACCGGTGGGCGCTGATGCACCGGTGGGCACCGACGCCGCCGGCCCGGTGGGCCCAGAGCCGCCCGTGCTACCGGAGCCCGCCCCACCGGAGGAGGCGGGGTTGCTGGAGCTCGATCCGGTGTCCCCGCCCGTCGAGCTCGAGGAGCCTTGCGAACCGCTCGAGTTGGTGGAGGCACCCGTGCCCGAGGCCGTGGCACCGGAGCTGCCGCTGCCGCCGCCGTCGGCGGCGCCGGTGGCCGCCCCCGAGCTGCCCGACACCGCGGTGGAGGCCGTGCCGCCCGACCCACCGCCGCCGGTCGTGGAACCCGAGCTGCCCGCGGTCGCGTCCGCCGACCCGGTGGAGCCGGACGTCGGGTTGGCCGTCGCTGACCCGCCCGCTCCGGTGTGGGAGGCGGACGACGGGGAAGAGGCGGCACGACCCGACCTGCCGGAGGCCGACGAGTTGGCCGCGCTCGCCGAGGTGGAGTTGCCCGAGGTGGCCGAGCCGCGGGCGTTGGGGTTGGCGCTGGCCGAGCCGGAGCGACCGGTGGACCCCGAGCTGCCCGAAGTAGCGGTGCCGGTGGCGGAGCCTCGGCCGGAACCGCCGGACGAGCTCGAGCCCGAGCCGGTGCCGCCCGAGCCGGTGCCGCCCGACGTCGCCGTCGGACTCGCCGTCGCTGGGCCCGTGCCTCCCGAGCTGCCGGTCGTTCCCGAGGTGGCCGACCCCGATGCGGTGGGGTTGGAACTGGCCGAGCCGGTGCTGCCGCCGGTGGACGTGGAGCCCGCCGAGGACGAGCTGGTGTTGGAGGAGCTGGAGCTGCTGGTGGTCGAGGAGCTGGAGCTTCCGGAATGACCACCGGAGGCCGTCGAACTGGCCGCCCCTGAGTTGCCCGTCGTCGAGGTCGAGGCCGTGCCTCCCGAGCCGCCGCCGTCGGTGGACGCGGACGACGGGGCCGTCCCCGTGCTGGACGCCGTCCCGCCCGACCCGCCGCCGGTACCCCCGCCGCTGCCCCCCGTGACCGCTCCCGGGGCGACGACACCTGCCTGCCCGTCGCCGCTTGCCTGTCGCGCCTCCTCGGCGGCGACGGGCAGGGTTCCGACGAACCAGGTACCGACGGCGCCCACCACCGGAGCGGCCAACTTCGCGGCGAGCCGCGCCCGCCGCCGGCTCCTCAGTCGCCGGGTTCGCTTCCGCGAAACCTGGGGGTTGATCAGATCGGCGTCGAAGCTACGCGGCAGCCCAGGCTCGTTGTGCGGCATTTGCTCCCCTTCCCAGAACGAGGTGCAAAGTGCACCACACGCTCGTCAACGGACGCAAGGCGCGATAGGTACGTTTCCGGGCGCGCTCTGCTCAACGCACTTCAGCAGTGGCGACGACGTCGAGGTTGGCGGGGTCGTGGCGCTGCTCGTAGAACGCCACCTTGGACGAGGGGAGGACCCACGCCCGGCGCTCCTCGGTGCGGCCGTCGGGGCAGGTGAGCCGCCAGAGGCGGAACTCGGCCTGGTGTACGCCGACCGGGCGGAACCCCGACTCGACGAGCGCAACCGACGTCGGCCTCGCCCGAGCCCCGCCGCCCTCGCACCGGGTGGGTTCGAGGCTGGCGATGGGCTCGGAGAACCGCATCATGATGCGCAGGTTCCTCGCCTCCCGCGGGTCCGCGGACATTCCGACAAAGGCGACATCATTGACGACTTCGATCCCCCATCCCTGCGGGGTGTGCAGGGTGATGGCGTCGTTGAACGTCAGGGTCGTCCCTCCGCCCGTCCGGGGGAGGACCGTTGACGTCGTCGGGGCGGACGGGGCAGTGGTGGGCGGCGCGGTCGATGGCGGCGCCTCGGCGCTCGGGCGCGACGACGAAGACGAGCAGGCGACGCTGGAGCAGCTAAGGAGGACGGCGAGGACGGCCACTCGTTTCGCAGTAGCCGGCGCTCGCCTCGTGATGCTTTCCTGGTGTCGCCCGCCAGCGTGACGGGACCTCTTCACCGTTGGCATGTGCGACCACCTCCCCGGTTGCCGCGGCGTGGCCAGGCGATCATGGCGACGACCGGAATGAGCGTCAAGCGCGGTGCCGGGGCCGATTGCGCACGCGGGCAGCGGCAGCGACGGAACGCTATTCGCGCCGCTCGCCCCCGATGACGACGTTCCATGGCCGGATCGTCCACGCGGTCACCAGCCCCTCCTCGACGTAGGGGTCGCTGCGAACGAACTGCTCGGCCACGGAGCGATCGTCGGTAGTGAAAACAAACACCGCTCCGTCCACCGGCTCGGCGAGTGCACCGGCCAGGAGCAGCGTTCCGCGCTCGTGCGCTCGACGAGCGAGCGCCAGGTGCGCCTCTCGGAACGGGGCGCGCCGTTCGACGATGTCGTCGACGTAGTCGTAGAGCAGCAGCCAGTGCATCGCCCGCCGCATCGTGGCACGCTCCGTTCCCCGGCGCGCCCGGCGTCTGTAGTGTTTGACCTATTCCGCTGGGCGAGCAGGGAGGAAACCCGATGAGCGTCGAGGGCGAAAGCTTGGCGCGGGTGCGTCTCAGCCTCTACTGCCCGGGGTGACTCCCCGGCTACCACCTGCCGTACCTGGCGGCAGCGGCGAGCGGTCTGTTCGCCAAGTACGGCTTCGAGGTCGAGATCCTCGACCCGGCCCCGGGTCCCGAGAACGTGAGGCGCGTCGCCGACGGCGGCGCTGAGTTCTGTCTCACCAGTGTCCTCCACTATGGGCGGGCCCGGGCGGAATGGGGTGATGTCGGTGCGCGCTTCGTTGCCGTCGTCGTCCGGCGCAGCCCGATGGCGGCCCTGGTGGCCGCCGACTCGTCGCTTCGGACTCCGACAGACCTCGCCGGACGACGGGTGGGCGCGCCCGAGAGCACCGCCTTCATCCGCGAGTACGAGGAGGCGCTCGCCCGCCGCGGCATCGGGCGCCCCACCGTCGTGCCGATGCCCTACGCCGACGCGCCCGCCGCCCTCGGGCAAGGCGAGATCGACGTGGTGCCCGACTTCGTCGACCTCCTCCCGCGGGTGCGCCGGCAGGCCGGCGTCCCGGTGCGTTCCATCCCGGTCGGCCCCGACGTGTACGCCAGTGGTCTGGTCGCCGCCGACCGCTTGGGCGACGACGTGGTGCGGCGCATGCGCGCTGCAACCGTCGCCGCCCTGGAGCAGCAGAGGTCGGCGCCCCATGCGGGCCTCGACGAGCTGGCCCGCCGCTACCCCGAGGCCGACCCGGCTGACGCCGTCGAGGGGTGGTCCCTCGCAGAGCCCAACATCTTCACCGGCGCCGAGCCGGGGTCGATGCGTTCCTCCCGTTGGGCGGACACCCTCGCCCACCTCGCCGCCACCCACGGCCTTCCCCTCCTCGCTCCCGACACCGTCCATCGCCCCGAGCTGGCCGTCGTCCCCGCGGCGGGATGACCACCACGAAAGGACATGCCATGCGCCTGCGCCGCTTCGCCGTCCCTCTCGCCGTCGCCCTCGTCGCCGCCGCATGCGGCGGCGGGGACGCTGACGACGAGACGGCACAACCACGCGAGGAGACCGGGCCACCCACCGCCGAGCTCCGGGTCGGGGCCCGTCAGGACGAGTACGTCCTCGAGGGCGCCAAGGCGACGCTGTCGATGTACCCCCTCAACACCAACATCATCGAGACCCTCACCTACCTCTCGCCCGAGTACGAGGTGCGACCCCTCCTCGCCGAGCGCTGGGAGTTCCGGGAACCGAACACCTGGCGTTTCCATCTGCGCCGGGGCGTCACGTTCCACGACGGACAGCCGTTGAACGCCCAGGCCGTGAAGGTGGGGCTGTTCGACCGGGTCGCGGCGGGCGGTGGCGGGACGATCAAGGCGGGCCCCGATTCCGCCGTCGTCGTCGACGACCACACCATCGACTTCACGCCGACAGGGCCGAACCGGCGCGTGCCCGAGCAGATCGTCCACCCGAGCAACGGCGTCGTTGCACCCGGCTCGAACCTCGGAACCCGGCCGGTGGGCACCGGGCCGTTCCGCTTCGTGGAGTACCGCCAGAAGGAGCGGATCGTGGTGGAGCGCAACCCGGACTACTGGGGGGACCAGGCCAAGGTGGCCCGCATCACCTTCACCTTCTACCCGGACGCGACGGTGCGCCGCCAGGCCCTCGAGGCCGGCCAGATCGATGTCGCCCTCGAGGTCCCCCGGCCCGACGTCGAGGCCCTGAGGTCGCGGGGCTTCAAGCTGGACACGAGCCCCGTGGGGGCGTACCGGGCCATGTACGCCAACATCCACGGCGCCCCGCCCCACGACATCCTCGGCGACGAGCGGGTGCGCGAGGCCGTCACCATGGGCATCGACCGGAAGAAGCTCGTGGAGAACGTCCTCGACGGCCTGGCCACCACCGACCAGACGATGATCCCGCCCAACGCCCTCGGGCGCTTCGCCGACGAGGTCGAGGGCTTCGACCACGACCCGGAGGGGGCGAAGCGCCTGCTCGACGAGGCGGGGTGGAGGCCGGGCCCGGGCGGGGTGCGGGCCAAGGACGGCCGTCCCTTGCGGCTCGTGCTCGTGTCCGGCTTCGGCGGCGCCGAGATCCACCGGCCCGTCCCCGCCTTCGTCCAGTCGGAGCTGAAGAACATCGGGGTCGCCCTCGACATCGTCGAGCGACCCGACTCCGCGTCGTACCAGGAGGTGATCAAGACCGGCGAGGGCGACCTCTACCTCGAGCAGGGGAGCCAGAACGACGCCAACCCGGCGTTCCTCCCCGTGCTGCTCTTCTACACCGCCGGCACCGGGGCGACGGCGCCGTACCAGAGGCTGTTCGGCCCGGGCCCGGAGTTCGACAAGCTCATCGAGCCGGCGCTGACCGCGGTGGAGCATGAGGAGGTGCAGCAGGCGGCGGCCGCGGCGATGAGCCACATCATCGACGAGAAGGCCATCGTCATGCCCCTCGCCGGCATCTTCAACATCATCGCCAGCAAGGAGTCGGTGGACGGGGTCCCGGCCCACCCCTCGCTGCTGAGCACCCGGTGGGAGGGGGTGTCGGTCGGCGGAAGGGGCTGAGCAGGGCGGCGAGCACGAGGGCGGCCCGAGGTGACCGGGTACGTGGCCCGCCGGGCCCTGCTGCTCGTCCCGACCCTGCTCGGGATCTCGATCCTCGCCTTCGCGCTGGCCAACCTGGCCCCCGGCGACCCCGCCGAGGAGTTCCTCCGCCGCACCCTCGAGCGTCCGCCGACGCCCGAGGAGGTCAGCGCCGAGCGCGAGGAGCTCGGGCTCGACCGGCCGGTGGTCGTGCAATACGCCAGCTGGCTGGCCGGCGCCGTCCGGGGCGACCTGGGGATCTCGTACTCCAGCCGGCGCCCGGTGACCACCGAGCTGGCGTACCGGGTCCCGTTCACCCTCGAGCTCGCCATACCCGCCGCCCTCCTGGCCCTGGTCATCGCCGTGCCGCTCGGCGTGGTCGCCGCCGTGCACCGCAACCGCATCGTGGACCACGTCCTCCGCGTCGCCGCCCTGGTCGGCGCCTCCATCCCCAGCTTCTGGCTGGCGCTCACCCTCATCACGGTGTTCGCCGTCAACCTCTCCCTCCTGCCCGTCGCCGGGCGGAGCGGCATGCCCAGCCTGGTCCTGCCCGTGGTCACCCTGGCCGTGGTCCCGACCGCCGTGCTTGCCAGGTTCACGCGGTCCACCATGTTGGAGACGCTCGGGGAGGAGTACGTCCGCGTGGCGCGGGCCAAGGGCGTGCGGGCCCGAGGCGTCGTCTGGCGCCATGCCCTGCGCAACTCGCTCGTCCCGGTGGTCACCGCCTTCGGCACCAGCGTCGGCCAGCTCGTCGGGGGCGCCGTGATCGTCGAGAGCATCTTCCTGTGGCCGGGCGTGGGCGGCCTCACGCTCGACGCCATCGCCTCGCGCGATTACCCGATGATCCAGGCCGTCGTGCTCTACGGCGGCGCGGCGTTCGTCCTGCTCAACCTCGCCGTCGACCTCTCGTACGCCCTCATCGACCCCCGGGTGCGCCTCGGCCGGCGCGCCGACGCCTGAGGATGACCAGCCTCGAGACGGCCGCCTTCGAGACGGCGGAGGGCGCCGAGCACCTCAGCGCCCGTGGCGACGTCAGGCGAGGCCTGCTCCGGCGCCTGTGGCGGGAACGAACCGGGCGGGTCGCGCTCCTCATCGTGGCGGCGTTCGCCCTCGCCGCCGTCCTGGCCCCGGTGCTCGCCCCCCACGACCCGAACGCCGTCGACGTCGCGCGCAAGTTCGAGCCGCCGTCCGACGAGTTCCTTCTGGGCACCGACCATCTCGGTCGCGACGTGCTCTCCCGCCTCCTCTTCGGCGCCCGGGTCTCCGTGGCCACCACGCTCGTGGCCGCCTCGCTCATCTCGCTCATCGGCCTGGTGCTCGGCATGCTGGCCGGCTACCTGGGGGGCGTCGCCGACACCGTCATCGGCCGGGTCATGGACGTCGTGCTCGCCTTCCCGAGCCTGCTGCTGGCGCTGGCCGTCACCGGGATCCTCGGTCCGGGCCTGAGGAACGTCACCATCGCCGTCGTGGTCGTGTGGTGGGCGGAGTACGCACGGCTCGTGCGATCGGCCGTCATCGTCGTGCGGGAGAAGCCCTACATCGAAGCGGCACGCGCCCTTGGCGCGTCCCGCACTCGGATACTCGGCCGCCACGTGCTGCCCAACATCGTGGCCCCCATCGTCGTGCGGACGACCCTGGAGCTGGGGCTCGTGCTCCTCGGGATCGCCGCCCTCTCCTTCCTCGGCCTCGGGGTGAAGCCGCCCGCTGCGGAATGGGGGTCGATGCTCTCCGAAGGAAGGACGTACCTCTCGCAGGCGCCGCAGATGATGCTTTTCCCGGGCGCCGCCATCTTCTTGTTGGTGCTCGGGTTCAACCTCCTCGGAGACGGGCTGCGCGACGTTCTCGATCCCCGTACGCGGGGCGAGCACGGGTAGCCGCCCGACGGCCGGTCACCGGAGGGATCGACGGAGCGCGGCGCCGACCACGTCGCCGAGGAACGTGAGCGCCACCAGCGCCACGAGCGTGGTGAGGACGCCGGGGTAGTCGAAGGCGGCGAGCTGGGCACGGAGGAGCCGGCCCAGCCCGCCGGCGCCGACCAAGCCGACGACCACCGTCTCGCGCAGGGTCACCTCCCACCGGTACACCGCGTAGGAGACGAACCGGGGCAACACGGCGGGCGCCACGCCGTAGACGACGACGGCGGCGGGGCTGGCCCCCTGGGCGCGCAGGGCGGCGGCCGGCCGGTCGTCGCCGTTCTCGACCACCTCGCCCATCAAGCGCCCGAGGATCCCGAAGTTGTACGCGGCCAGGGCGAGGGCGCCGGGCAATGGGCCGGGGAACAGCACGAACACGAACAGCAGCGCCCACACGGGGGGTGGGATGGCGCGGCACACCAGCAGCAGGGCCCGCAGCGCCGTCGCCGCCAGCCGGCCGGCGAAGCGCCGGGACGACGGGCGGCCGGCGCAGAGGGCCACGAGGGCCGCCGCGGTGCCGGCGATGGCTGTCGCCAGCACCGACATCTCGATGGTCTCCAGCGAGGCCCGGGCCAACGCGGCGAGGGTGCCGGCGTCGAGGTCGGGGGGCCAGGCGGAACTTGCGATGTCGGCGAGGAGGGACCGGGCCCGGGCGGCGACGAGCCTCGCCGGGGCGAGGCCCAGGTGCCACACCCCGGCGACCACCAGCCCGGCCAGGGCGACCGCCGAGCCGACGAGGAAGCGGTCGCGCCGCGGGCGCCCGTGTCGCGACGGGGTGACCGGCTCGGGGTGGCGCGTGCGGCGGCGAACCGCCGCGCTCCACGCGTCGGTGGCGCCGCTCAGCAGCACGAGCGCGTACAGCAGCGTCCACACCTCGTCGTAGCGCAGCGACTCCAAGCTCAGGGCCAGCTGGAACCCCAGCCCCCCGGCGCCGATGATCCCGAGGATGGCCGCGGCGCGGATCGAGCACTCGAGGCGGTAGAAGGCGTAGGACACCATGTCGGCCAGCGCCGCGGGCGCCGTCGTGTAGCACAGGGCCTTGAGGCGGCCGGCGCCGGCGCCCCGCACGGCACGAAAGGCACGGTCGGGCGTCTCGTCGAGCAGCTCGGCGTACACCTTGGCGGTGACGGCGCCGTAGGGGAGCGCGATGGCGAGGACGCCCACGAGCGGGTCGAGCCCGAGCACCCGGGCCAGGAACAGCCCCCACACCGCCTCGTGCACCCCCCGGGGCAGGCTGAGCATCCCCCGCGCCGCCACCCAGCCGCCCCACGCCCGCCGCCGGCCCGGCGACGACGCCCGCCCCCACCACGTCTCCGACGCAAGGACGCCGAACACGACGCCGATGGCGATGCTCAGCGCCGTGCCCACCACGGCGTAGGAGACCGTCGTGAGAGCGGCGCTCCACGCCACCCGCAGGAACTCGGCGCCGAGCTCGGGCTGCACGGCGGCGGCGAGGAACCGGCGGACCATGCTCCACCCGCCGGAGTTGACGACCTCGCCCCGCCCCACCCCGGCCCGCACGAGCGACCACGCCACGGCGCCCACGAGCACGATGAGCCAGGCCCGGCGCGACGAGCGCGACCTGCTGGGCGGCGGTGCCGGGCGGGTGAGCTCGGCGGGCGCGCCGAGGAGCTCGTGCTCGAGGAGCTCGGGCTCGGCGGTGCGCAGCTCGGGGCTCACCCCCCGAGCCGCTCCTCGTCGAGCCGGTACAGCCGCTCGGCGGCGCCCCGGTCCACCTCGGCGGCGGGGGCGTCGAGCACGACGCGCCCGTCGCGCAGCCCGACCACCCGCTCGAAGTGGGTCAGGGCGTAGTCGAAGGCGTGGACGCTGGCGACGAGCGTGCGGCCGCGCTCGACGGCGAGGTCTCGCAGCAGGTCCATCACCTCTCGCCCCCTGGCTGGGTCGAGGCTGGAGATGGGCTCGTCGGCCAGGACGGCCACCGGGTCCTGCACGAGGAGGCGGGCCAGGGCCACCCGCTGCTGCTGCCCCCCCGAGAGCCGGTCCGTGCGCTCGTACAGCTTCTCGGCCATCCCGACCCGGCGCAGCGCCGCCTCGGCGAGCGGTGTGTCCCGTGGCGACACGAGCGACGCCACCGCCCGGGCCAGCGACCAATCGGCGAGCCGGCCGGCATTGACGTTGTGCACGACGCGCAGGGGGCCCACCAGGTCGAACTGCTGGTGGATCGTGCCCACGCGGCGCTGCACGGCCCGTCGCTCGTCGGGGCGCAGGCGGGCCAGATCGCGGCCCAGCACGTGCACGGTGCCCGAGGTGGGGGTGAGCGTGCCGTTCAGCAGGGACAGCAGCGTGGTCTTTCCGGCGCCGCTCGGGCCCACGAGGGCCACCCGCTCGCCGGCGCCGACCTCGAGGTCCACGCCGGCAAGGGCCTCGAGGGCGCCGAACCTCACCCCGGCGCCGCGCAGCGAGAAGACGATCTCGGTCCCGTTCACCGGACCAGCCCGATCCGCCGGGCCACGTCCTCGATCTGGCGGTAGTTGGCATCCTCGGTGGGGATGAAGCGCCGGGCGCCGAACAGGTCGAGGATGGCCTTGGCCTCGGCGTCGGCCGGGTCGAGGTCGAGGAGCGCCCGGGTCACCTCGCCGACGAAGGCGGCGCCGTAGCGTTCGGCCACGTCGGGGCGGATCACCCAGTGGTAATCGTGGTACGGAGGCGTGCGGTAGACGGCTACGACCTTGCGCTCGTCCACCTGGCCGGCGCCCGTGCGCGCCGCCCACACCTGCTCGTTCAGCACGCCCGCCTCGAACGTGCCCGATTCCACCAGCGCGATCGTCTTGTCGTGGGAGCCGGAGAACCCGGGCGGGCCGGCGAAGTCGTCGATACCCACGCCGGCCTGGCCGAGGAAGTACTCGGGCATCAGCCGCCCGGAGGTGGACGACTCGCTGCCGAAGGTGAACCGGCGGCCGGCGAACTGCTGGAGCCCTTCCGGCGACGAGAACGGCCGGATCCCCGTGGAGGTGTTGGCCACGAAGACGCTGTGGAACGCCTCGTCGACGTCACGTTGGGCGATGGCGCGCGCGCCGGGGACCTGGAGGCGGGCCTGCACGCCGGTGAGCCCGCCGAACCACACCATGTCGAGGTCCCCGGCACGGAACAGGCTGACCGACGCCGTGTAGTCGGTCACCGGGCGGTACTCCACCGGGACCCCGAGGCGGCCGGCGAGGTAGCCGGCGACGGTGGCGTAGAGGCGCTGGAGCTTCTCCGGGTCTTGGTCGGGGATGGCGCCGATGACGAAGGGCTGCTTCCGGTCCTCGGGCGCGGCGGCGGGATCGGCGGGGCTGGTGCGCTCGCCGGCGCCGCAGGCGCCCAGCAGGGCGAAGGCGACGACTACGGCGACGGCGCGCCAGCCCGTGGCGAGAGGACGTGAGGTGTGCATGCGTGTTCCTCGTGGGGTGGTGGGATGCGGACGGGTCGGTGGCAGCCGACCAGCCGGGCCACCACCCCACGGCGCGCCCGGGCGGGCGCTAGGAGCTCAGGGAGGCGGTGGGCAGCCGGGGAGCCGCCAGGGGGGATCGCTCGCCCGACCGGGCGAGGGCCAGGTCAGCTCAACGGCGTGCCATCGGCGACCTCCCCTCTCCTGCGGCCCTCTCCTGCGGCGTGGAACACGACCCATGAAGCATCGCACACCTCCTCGGGGGCCGGCGGTCGGTGGGCGGGTGGCGCCGTAGAGTCCGGCTCATGATGATCACCGAGCGGACCAAGCGCGCCATCGCCCTGCGGGAGGGTGACGCCAAGCGGGTGGGCGAGGGCTGCTTCTACCTGGACCAGATCGTGTGGCTCAACGCCGACCGCGTGGAGCTCGGCGACGCCGTGGGGTTCAACTACGGGTGCTACGTCAACGGGTTCGGGGGCCTGGTGATCGGCGACCGCACCGTCTTCGGGCCGTACACCATGATCCACACCGCCGACCACAGGACCGACGATCCGGGGCGGCCGATCGCTGAGCAGGGCTGGGTGGAGGCGCCCGTGAAGATCGGGGCCGACTGCTGGATCGGGATGGGGGTGTGCATCCTGCCCGGGGTGCACATCGGCGACGGGTGCGTGGTGGGTGCCGGGAGCGTCGTCACGAAGGACCTCGAGGAGTTCAGCGTCGCCGTCGGCAACCCCGCCAAGGTCATCCGCAGCCGGCGTTGATGCGGGTGCTGTTCCTCCAGCGCCAGCCGTGCATCCGGGCGCTCAAGTACGCCGTGGCGCTGCGCGGCGCCCGCCCGGGGGTACGCCTCGGGTTCGCCTGCCAGGGCGCCACCCTGTCGGGGTGGTACGGCGAGGGCGACGAGCTGTTCGACGCCTGGTGGCGGCTGGGCTCCCGCCCGGCCGGCGACCTGGCCGCCGTGCTCGACGAGTTCGCCCCCGACGTGGTGCACAGCCACAACCTGCCCGACGAGCTCACCGTGGTGGCCCTCGACGTGGCCGACGGCTGCGTGCCCGTCGTCCACGACGTGCACGACCTCCAGAGCCTGCGCCACACGGCCTACGAGGACGGCTTCGCCGAGCCGGCCGACACCGCCGCCCTCGAGCGGCGGGCGGTGGAGGACAGTGCCGCCCTCGTCACCGTGTCGGAGGAGATGCGCCGGCAGGTGCGCGCCCGCCACCGCGTGCCCGCCCGGGGCTGCGACTTCCCCAACTACGCCCTGGCCCGCGACCTCCCCGCCGTCCTCCCGCCGCCGCGGCCGCCCCGGGACGGGCGGCTTCGGATGGTGTACCAGGGGACGCTGTCCACCAACGGCGGTCATTACGACCTGCGCGACATCTTCACGGCGATCGTGGCCCAGGGGGTGTCGCTCGACGTCCATCCCTCCCGGCCGGCGCCGGCCTACGAGGAGCTGGCCGACCGCACCCCCGGCCTGCGCTGCCACCGCCCGCTACCGCCGGCCCGCCTCCTCGCCGCGCTGGCCTCGTACGACCTCGGCTGGGCCGGCTTCAACGCCACCCTCAACGCCGCCCACCTCGACACCGCGCTCCCCAACAAGGTGTTCGAGTACCTCGGGTCCGGGCTGCCGGTGGTGGTGCTCCGCCACCGGGCGCTGGAGCGTCTCGTGGACGAGCACGGCGTGGGCATCGTGCTGTCCCGCGTGGAGCACCTGGCCGCCCGCCTGCACGAGGCCGACCTCCCCGCCCTGCGGGCCCGGGTGGCAGAGGCCCGCGCCGGGTTCACGGTGGAGGCCAACATCGGGCGCATCCTCGACCTGTATGACTCCGTCGCCCCGGCGGCCGGCGCCCGCCCGTGACCCCCGGCGTGGGCGTGGTGGGCTGCGGGCCCTGGGGCGCCAACCTGGTGCGCACCTTCGCCCGGCTCGGCGCCCTTCGCGCCGTGGTCGACGTGGCGTCCGAGCGGGCGGACGCCGTGGCCACCCGCTACGCGGTGCCCGCCGTCGACCTCGACGCGCTGCTCTCCGACCCCGCCGTCGACGCCGTCGCCGTCGCCGTGCCCGCCGCCGACCACTTCCCCGTCGCCCTCCGGGTCCTCGCCGCCGGCCGGCACGCCTTCGTCGAGAAGCCGCTGGCCCTCGACGTCGAGCGAGCGGCCGTGCTCTGCGACGTGGCCGAGCAGGGCGGCCTGGTGCTCATGGTGGGCCACCTGCTGCGGTACCACCCCGCCTTCGTGGCGCTGCGCCGGCTGGTGGCCACCGGCGCCCTCGGTCGCCTGCGCCACCTTTCCTCGCGCCGCCTCGCCCTCGGGCGCGTCCGCCGTGACGAAGACGTGCTGTGGAGCTTCGCACCGCACGACGTGTCGATGGTGCTGGCGCTGGCGGGTGCCGAACCCGACCACGTCACCGCGGTGACCCACGACCACTTCCGGGCGGGCGTGGCCGACGTGGCCAGCGCCCACCTCTCCTTCCCTGGCGGGGCGCGGGCGGACGTCTCGGTGTCGTGGCTCCACCCGGTCAAGGAGCACCGGCTGGTGGTCGTGGGCGACGACGCCATGGCGGTGTTCGACGACGCCGAGCCGTGGCCGTCGAAGCTGCGCGTGTGGCGTCTGGTCACCGAGTGGGACGACGGCGTGCCGAGGCCGGTGGCGGCCGGGTCCGAGGCGGTGGCCGTCGACGAGCTCGAGCCCCTCGAGGTGGAGTGCCGCCACTTCCTCGATTGCGTGGCCGACGGGTCGGCGCCGACCACCGACGGCGCCGAAGGCGTCCGGGTCCTCCGCGTGCTGGACGCGGCCCGGCGGTCGGCCGGCGCGCCGGCTCCTCCTCCGCCGCCTCCGCCGGCCCGCCACCCCGGGGTCCGCATCCACGAGAGCGCCTACGTCGACGAGCCGTGCGAGATCGGGCCCGGCACGTCGGTCTGGCACTTCTGCCACATCCTCGCCGGCTCGCGCATCGGCCGAAACTGCACCCTGGGCCAGAACGTGATGGTGGGCCCGGAGGTGATCATCGGCGACGGCTGCAGGATCCAGAACAACGTGAGCATCTACCGCGGTGTCACGCTGGAGGACGGTGTGTTCTGCGGCCCGAGCGCCGTGTTCACCAACGTGGCCACGCCGCGGGCGGGGATCGACCGGCGGGGCGAGCTGCGCGAGACCCTCGTCGAGCGGGGGGCCACCATCGGGGCCAACGCCACCATCGTCTGCGGGCACACGGTGGGCGCCTGGAGCTTCGTGGCCGCCGGGGCGACGGTGGCCTCCGACGTGGCGCCCCACGCGCTGGTGGCCGGCGTTCCCGCCCGACGGGTGGGCTGGGTGAGCCACGACGGGGAGCGCCTCGGTGAGGACCTGGTGTGCCCGCGCAGCGGGCGGCGCTACGCCCTCACGGCAGAGGAGCGGCTGGAGGAGGTCCCGGATTCCTGAGCTGCGGGCCGCCGTGGACTTCTCGGGGCTGGCCGCCCAGCGCCGGCGCCTGGGCGACGCCGTGGACCGCGCCGTCAGCCGGGTGCTCGACCACGGGCGCTTCGTGCTCGGCCCCGAGGTCGAGCGCCTGGAGACCGAGCTGGCCCGCCGGTGCGGCGTTCCCCACGCGGTGACCTGCGCGAGCGGCACCGACGCCCTGCTGCTCGCCCTCCTCGCGTGGGGAGCCGGCGCCGGCGACGGCGTGCTCGTGCCCGCGTTCACCTTCGCGGCCACCGCCGAGGTCGTGGTCCTGGCCGGCGCCGTCCCCGTGTTCGTGGACGTGTGCGAGGACACCTTCGATCTCGACGCCGGCCGTCTCACCGACGCCGCGCGGTTCGCCAGGGGCTCGGGCCTGCGGCCGGTGGGCGTCATCGCCGTCGACCTCTTCGGCCACCCGGCCGACTACGCGGCCATCGCCGACGTGGCACGGGCCGAGGGCCTGTGGGTGCTGGCCGACGCCGCCCAGAGCATGGGCGCGTCGTGGCAGGGACGCCCGGTCGGGTCCCTGGCCGACGCCACCGCCACCAGCTTCTTCCCGGCCAAGCCGCTCGGGTGCTACGGCGACGGCGGCGCCCTGTTCACCGCCGACGACGCGCTGGCCTCCACCGTGCGCTCGCTGCGGGCCCACGGCCAGGGTGGGCACCGGTACGAGCACGTGCGGGTGGGGACCAACTCACGCCTCGACACCATCCAGGCCGCCGTGCTGCTCGAGAAGCTGGCCATCTTCGACGACGAGCGGGCCGCCCGCCACCGCGTCGCCGCCCGGTACGGGGAGGCGCTGGCCGACGTGGTCACCGTTCCGCTCGTGCAACCCGGGGTGGCCTCGGCGTGGGCCCAGTACACGGTGCGCGCCGCCGACCGCGACGGGATGGCCGAGGAGCTGGGCGGCCGGGGGATCCCCACCGCCGTCCACTACCCGAGGCCGTTGCACGGCCAGCCGGCCTTCGCCGGATTCCCCGTCGCCCCG
This sequence comes from Actinomycetota bacterium, assembly GCA_030773495.1. Classification (GTDB taxonomy): domain Bacteria; phylum Actinomycetota; class Acidimicrobiia; order Acidimicrobiales; genus JALYMX01. The sequence goes on from JALYMX010000197.1 coordinate 15,187, forward strand.
GGCGGAGCGCCGGTGGCCGAGCGCCTGGCCGGCGACGTGCTGAGCCTGCCGGCCCACGCCTACCTCGACGACGAGGCCCAGGACGTGGTCGTCGCCGCCGTGCGATCCGCCTGCTGCTGACGCGGCCCCCGCCTACGCTCGTTCACCCATGACCCAGGGGCCGCCGTCCGACCGCCTGCCGTTCAACGTCGTCGACGAGGCCGTCCACCTCCTCGACACCGACGCCGAGCCGTGGAGCATCCAGCTCGAGCTGCGGGTGACCGGGTCGCTGGACGAGGCCCGGTTCCGGGCGGCGGTGGGCGAGGCCATCTCTCGCCACCCGATGGCGCGGGCTCGAAAGGTGAAGGCTCGCCTCACCGAGCGGCGGTGGTCGTGGGAGTTCCCGGACGTCGCCGACCTCGACCCCGTCCGCGCCGTGGACTGCCCGGACGACGAGGCGCTCGAACGGGCGCGGGAAGATGTCTACGCCCTGTCGGTGCCGCTCGCCGAGTCACCGCCGCTGCGGGTGCGCCTGGCCCACCATCCCCGCGGCGACGTGGTCATGCTCAACGTCCCCCACGCCGCCATCGACGGGTTCGGCGGCCTCCGGGTCCTCACCTCCATCGCCCGGGCCTACGCCGGCGAGCCGGACCCGCTCCCGGACCTCGACCTCCGGGAGGCCCACGACCTCACCGCCGCCCTCACGGGCACCGACCGGGGCACGCGAGCCCGCCGGCTGGCAACCGTCGCCGAGAAGCTGCGCGACGCGCTGTCGCCCCCGGGACGCATGGCTCCCGAGGGCGGCCAGGAGCGAGCGGGGTACGGGTTCCACCACGTGCGCCTCACCACGGAGCAGACGAGCGCCGTGGCCGAGATCGACCACCCCGGCACGGTCAACGACGTGCTGCTGGCCGCGCTGCACCTGGCCGTCGACGCCTGGAACGCCGAGCACGGGGTGCCGGCGCGGCGCGTGAGCGTGCTCATGCCGGTCAACCTCCGCCCCAAGGAGTGGTGGGACGAGATGGTCGGCAACCGCACGCTGATGGTGCGCGTGGCGACCACGCCGGCCGACCGGGCAGCGCCCGAGGCGGTGCTGCGGGCCATCACCGCCCAGAGCGAGAGGATCAAGGGCGCGGGAACGGCCGCCGCCCTCGTGGAGGTGCTCAAGAAGCTCCCCGGCGTTCCCCTCTGGGTGAAGCAGGCCATCGCTCCGGTGGTCGCCGTCACCGGGAACCGCCTGGTGGACACCGTGCTGCTGTCCAACCTCGGGCAGCTGGCGGCCCTGCCCTCGTTCGGGCCCGACGCCGGCGACAGCGTCGAGCTGTGGTTCTCGGCGCCGGCGCGGATGCCGCTCGGGCTCTCGCTCGGGACGGCCACGGTGGCCGGCCGCCTCCACCTGTCGTTCCGCTACCGTCACCCGCTGCTCGGCCCCGACGCCGCCCGCCGCTTCGCCGAGCGCTACGTCGAGATGCTCGAGGGCCTGGTCGCCAAGGGCCAGCGGGGCGAGCTGGCCGGCGAGGAGGGCGACGCCGGCCGGGACTGACGCCGGCGCGACTGACGCCGGCCGTCACCCACCGCGGTCGGCCGCCGTAGCCCGTTCGTTCACCGAGGCGACCGCCTTACCCATGGCCCGGGCGAACTCGGTCGGCTTCACCAGCGGGGCGTCGTGGTCGCCGTCCACGGGGAACACGGGGGAGTCGAGGGCGGTGGCCAGTGCGTGCTGCTCACGCGGCAACACCAGCCGGTCGCGGGCGGTGACCACGGTGGCCGAGGGCACGCCGATCGAGCCGGCGTAGTCGGCCGCCCCGAACTCGGCCAGGGCCTTCCCGGCGGCGACCACGTCGGGCGTGTACCCCCGGCGGGACTCGCCCGCCACCCACCCCCGCAGCGGGGCGACCTCGGGCGAGTCCTCGGCGGCCTGGCGCAGGTAGCGCAGCACGAAGCCCTCGCCCGTGCTCACCCGCAGCCCCAGCTCGAGCACGGCCAGGGAGCGCCACACCATCCGCTCGCGGGCGGTGGTGCGCCACTCGAGGGCGGTCCCCGACATGACCAGGCCGGCGACCAGCTGGGGGTGCCGGCGCCAGAGCAGGAACGAGATGGCGCCCCCCATCGAGTACCCGGCCACGATGGCCCGCCGCACGCCCAGCTCCTCGAGCAGGCCGGCGGCGTCGTCGGCGCACGCCTCCAGGGTGAACGGCTCCTCGGCACGGATGCCGCGTCCGTGGCCCCGGTGGTCCAGGGCGATCACCGGGTGGCGGCGGCGCAGCTCGGGGTACACCGCGAAGAAGGTGAGGTCTGCCGACGCCGTCCAGCCGTGCAGGAGCAGCACCGGCAGCGCCCCTTCCGGCCCCTCCTGCTCGCGCACGAACGTCTCGCCGCGTCCCGGGATGAGGACGATGCGCCCGGGCGGCAGCGGCGGGGGCAGGGACGGCTCGGGCTCGTCGGTGGCCAGCCGGCGGACGAACCGCACGACGTGGCCCGCACGGTGCACGCCGGCGGGCAGTCCCTCCATGCCACCAGCATGCGAGGACGCCGCCGGCGATTCAACTCGCAGGGGGCGAGGGGGGCCGGGTGCCATCGAGCGCCGCCTCCTCCTACTCTGGAGGCCAATGGCGTCGGACGAGGGGTCGTCGTACCGGCGGGCGCTCGAAGGCCTGGTCGGCGTGCCCGCCACCGAGGGGAACCGTGTCGACGTGCTGCGCAACGGCGACGCCATCTTCCCGGCCATGCTCGACGCCATCCGGGCGGCCACCTGCACCGTCGACTTCCTCACCTTCATCTACTGGGAGGCGACGATCGGCGAGGAGTTCGCCGAGGCCCTCTCGGAGCGGGCCGAGCAGGGCGTGCGCGTCCGCGTCCTCCTCGACGCCCTCGGCGCGCAGCGCATGGACAAGCGCCTCATCGAGCGGATGGAGGCAGCGGGCGCCCAGGTGGAGTGGTTCCGCCCCGTCGCCAACCTGCGCTTCTGGGACACCAACCACCGCACCCATCGCAAGGTCCTCATCTGCGACGAGGACGTCGCCTTCGCCGGCGGGGTGGGCATCGCCGACGAGTGGCGGGGCGACGCCCGCAACCCCGACGAGTGGCGCGACACCCACTTCCGGCTCCGGGGGCCGGCGGTGGACGGCCTACGGGCGGCGTTCGTGAAGAACTGGGCCGAGACGGGCCGCCCCATCTTTGACGCCGGCATCGACGAGTTCCCGGTGCAGCCCGCCGCCGGCCGCTCCCTGGTCCAGGTCGTGCAGGGCGCCGCCGAGGTCGGCTGGAGCGACCTGGCCACCGTGGTGCGGGCCCTCCTGCTCCTCGCCGCCCGCCGGGTGAGGATCACCACCGCCTACTTCGTCCCCGATCCCGACACGTGCCGCGTGCTGTGCGAGGCGGCCCGCCGGGGCGTGGAGGTCCAGGTGCTCGTGCCCGGCCCCCACGCCGACAAGCGCTTCGTGCAACTGGCCAGCGAGGCGCAGTACGGGGAGCTGCTCGACGCGGGTGTGGAGGTGTGGACGTACCAGCCCACCATGCTCCACGCCAAGATCATGACCGTCGACGGGCTGGTGGCCAACATCGGGTCGGCCAACTTCAACTCCCGGTCGCTCCGCCTAGACGAGGAGGTCAACCTCGTGGTCTACGACCCGGAGGTGGTCCGCACCCTCGACGAGGACTTCGACGCCGACCTCGGGCGCTCCCGGCCCCTCGATCCGGTCGAGTGGCAGGAGCGCGGCGTGCTCCAGCGGGCCAAGGAAGCGGCCACCGGCGTCATCCGCAGCGAGATGTAGGGCGAGATGTAGCGAGCAGGCGGCGAGCGAGGCGTCCACAGCGCCGGCCGGGGGTAGGTTCGCGGTGATGACAGACACGTCCGCAGAGCCGGGGCCCACGCCGGCGCCGGTCGAGGCACCGCCCGACGGCGCCGCCAGTGGCGACGGCTTCGTGGAGCAGGCCATGGAGCACATGGGCGCGCTCTATTCGGCCGCGCTGCGCATGACCCGCAACCCCGCCGACGCCGAGGACATCGTCCAGGAGACCTACCTCAAGGCCTACCGCTCGTTCCACACGTTCCGGCCGGGCACCAACCTCAAGGCCTGGCTGTACCGCATCCTCACCAACACCTTCATCAACACCTACCGCGCCAAGAAGCGCCGCCCGGAGCAGGCCGACGTCGACGACGTCGAGGACCTGTACCTCTACCACCGCCTCGGTGGCCTCGAGGCGGCGGCGGCCGGCCAGAGCGCCGAGCAGGAGGTGCTCGAGCGCTTCACCGACGACGAGGTCAAGGAGGCGCTGGAGTCGCTGCCCGAGCAGTTCCGCATCGCCGTCCTCCTCGCCGACGTCGAGGGATTCTCGTACAAGGAGATCGCCGAGATCCTCGGCGTCCCCATCGGGACGGTCATGAGTCGGCTCCACCGGGGAAGAAGGGCGCTCCAGAAACAGTTGTACGAGTTCGGAATGAACCGCGGCCTCGTCGAGGAGCGCCAATGATGACGCCTGACGACCAGGGCGACGCCAACTGCGCAGAGGCGGTCCGCCGCCTTTACCACTACTTGGACGGTGAGCTGGACGAGGCGCGCCGCCGCGTCGTCAAGCGCCACCTCGAGGGCTGCTACCCGTGCCTGGAGGCGTTCGACTTCGAGGCCTCGCTGCGCCAGGTGATCGCCGAGCGGTGTCGCGACAACGCGCCCCACGAGCTGCGCCTGCGCATCTCTCTCGCCATCCGCCACGAGCTCGGCTCCGGAGAACCCGGCGTCGGGGGAATGCCTCCCTTCTAGCGACTGTTGTGAGCGGGTGATGGTGACTGAGAGAGCGGTTCAGGCGACGCCGTTTCGAGGAAGTGACCGGCCGTCCCGGTCGTTCGGCTCCGGCAGGGTGTGCCGGGAAGCCGGGTGCGAGACGCGGCTGTCGATGTACAACAGCGGCAAGTTCTGCTACGAGCACGAGCCGATGACCGTCCCCCGCACGCGCGGGAAGAAGATCCCGGCCTGAGGACCGGGCAGGCGCCCGGCGCCGGCCGAGTGGGCTGATGGCCGGGGCCGGGCCTACGATCGACGCATGTACGCCGCCCCGGCTTGGCACTACTGGATCGGGATCGCCATCCTGCTCCCCGCCCTCCTGGCGGTGATCGCCACGGTGATCGCCTACCTGGTGAAGGTGACGGCCAACAAGTACCCGCGGCAGTAGCGTGCGCGACGCCATCTCCTGGGACCTGGCCGAGAAGGTCGCCGTCCGCGTCGCCGGCCAGGAGCCGCTGGCCCGGTCGTACCACTACGCGTCGCTCCAGCCCGACTTCGCCGAGCTCACCGCCGAGGCGGAGGAGCTGGTGGCGGCGGCGACGGGCATGCGATCCCTGGCCGGTCCGGCTCGCGCCCGCGTCACCGACCGGGCCGGGTGGGTGCGCACGAACATCGCCTCGTTCCAGCGCCTGCTCCGCCCCCTCACCGAGAAGGTGGGCCCTCGCCTGGAGGCCAGCCCGGTGGCGCCGGTGACGCGCGCCATCGCCGGGGCGCAGCTCGGCACGCTGCTGGGCTGGATGGCCAGCCGGGTGCTCGGCCAGTACGACCTCCTGCTCATCGAGGAGGAGCGACCCGAGGACCAGGACATCGTCTACTTCGTGGGGCCGAACATCATCGCCCTCGAGAAGCGCTTCGGCTTCCCGCCCCGCGAGTTCCGCCTGTGGCTCGCCCTCCACGAGGTCACCCACCGCGTGCAGTTCACGGGCGTCCCCTGGCTGCGGCCCCACTTCCTGTCCCTCGTCGAAGGCACCCTCGGCAGCGTCGACCCCGACCCCCGCCGCTTCCTCGACGGGCTGAAGCGGGCCGTGGAGGAGGTCCGCGCCGGCCGCAACCCCCTGGCCGACGGCGGGATCGTCGCCCTGCTGGCCGGGCCCGAGCAGAAGGCGATGCTCGACCGGGTCGCCGGCCTGATGAGCCTCCTCGAGGGCCATGGCGACGTCACCATGGACCGCGCCGGCGCCGACCGCATCCCCAGCGCCGCCCGCTTCAGCCGGGTGCTCCGGGAGCGCCGGAACGAGACGCGGGGCGTCGCCCGCCTGGTCCGCCAGCTCGTCGGGCTGGAGGCCAAGCTCAAGCAGTACGAGCAGGGCGAGCGGTTCATCGAGGCGGTGGAGGCCGTCGGCGGGCCGCACCTGCTCGACCAGGTGTGGGAGGGGCCCGAGTGGCTGCCCACCCTGGCGGAGATCCGCGAGCCCCAGCAGTGGGTGGATCGAGCCCGCTCGGGGGCGCACGCCCCGAATTAGCGGGGCGAGCTCATGGCACGCGTCCTCGTCGTCGACGACGAACCCGACATCCGTCGCCTCGTCCGCATGACGCTGGAGCTGGCCGGTCACGAGATCACCGAGGCGTCCGACGGCGACGAGGCGCTGGAGGTGCTGCGGGCCGACACCCACGACGCCGTCGTGCTCGACGTGGCCATGCCCGTCCTCGGCGGGTGGGAGGTGCTCAGCCGGCTCAAGGGCGGGGGCGGGCCCCTGGCCGCGGTGCCGGTGATCATGCTCACCGCCCGCAGCGGCGAGCTGGACCGCATCCGGGGGGGCATCGAGGGCGCCGTGCGCTACGTCACCAAGCCCTTCGAGCCCGACCACCTGCGCGACGCCCTCCGGCTGGCCCTCGAGGAGGGGCCGGAGCCCGAACAGCGCCGGCGGGCGCAGCGCCGCGCCCTGGAGCGCCTGGCC
>JALYMX010000198.1 GCA_030773495.1 Actinomycetota bacterium
CGCCTGGTCACCGCCCTGGTCGTCGCCGCCCTCGGCGAGCTGGCCGGCCGCTACCTGTTCTACGTGACGGTGGTGCCCTATTGCGTGGCCGGCAGCTTCTTCTCCCGGCGATGACCCGGCCCGCCGCCCGCGACCTGGGCCGCCTCCTCGGGCTGGACGCCGGCTCGGACGACCCCGGCCCCCGTCGCTACGAGGGCGACGACCGCTTCGGGCCGCTCAACCACACCCGGCACCCCGAGCGGTGGGTACGCACCACCTGCGGCTACTGCGCCGTCGGCTGCGGGATGTACATCGGCGTGCGCGACGGCCGGGCGGTGAGCGTGCAGGGTGATCCCGACCACCCCGTGAACCGGGGCCGGCTGTGCCCCAAGGGGCTGTGCGAGCACCAGTCGATCGCCGCCGAGGGCCGCCTCACGGCGCCCCTCGTGCGCCGCGCAGCCGGCGGGCCGCAGGAGCGGGCCACGTGGGACGAGGCGGTGGGGTCGGCGGTGGTCGGGTTCCGCCGGCTCCTGGCCGAGCACGGCCGCGAGGCGGTGGCCGTGCTCAGCACCGGCCAGCTGGTCACCGAGGAGTTCTACGCCCTGGGCAAGCTGGTGCGCCTCGGGCTGGGGCTGCGCCACTACGACGGCAACACCACCCTGTGCATGGCCAGCGCGGTGTCCGGCTACAAGCGCAGCTTCGGCAGCGACGGGCCGCCGGGCGCCTACGAGGACCTGGAGGCGGCGGACTGCATCCTGCTGGTGGGCGCCAACGTGGCCGACAACCACCCCCTGCTCGCCCCCCGCGTCCTCGACAACCGCGGGGCCACGGTGATCGTGGTCGACCCCCGAGTCACCAAGACGGCCATGGTGGCCGACCTCCACCTGGCCGTGCGCCCCCGCAGCGACGTGACCCTGCTCAACGGCATGCTCAAGGTGCTCGTCGACGAGGGCCTGGTGGACCACGGCTACGTGGCCGCCCACACCGAGGGGTTCGCCGAGTTGGCCGCCCACGTCCAGGCCTTCGGCCTCGACCGGGTGGCCGCCGAGTGCGGCGTGGAGGCCGAGCAGGTCCGGGCGGCGGCGCTGGCCTTCGGCCGGGCCGAGCGCGGCTTCGTGGCGTGGACCATGGGCGTGAACCACTCCGTGCAGGGCACCGAGACGGTGACGCTGCTCAACACGCTGTGCCTGGTCACGGGCAACGTGGGCCGGGCCGGCGCCGCCCCGTTCTCCCTCACCGGGCAGTGCAACGCCATGGGCACCCGGGAGGCCGGGGGGACGGCCTCGCTGCCCGGCTACCGGGCCTACGACTCCCCTGCCGACCGGGCCGAGCTGGCCGCCCTGTGGGGCGTGGCCCTCGAGCGCATCCCCGACCAGCGGGGCCGGGCCTACCCCGACATCGTCGACGGCATCCTCGACGGCACCATCAAGGGCCTGTGGGTGGTCGCCACCAACCCGGTGGTCTCGTTCCCCAACCGGGCCCGGCTGGAGAAGGCGCTGGCGGCGCTCGAGCTGCTGGTGGTGCAGGACGGCTTCACCACCCCCACCACGAAGCTGGCCGACGTGGTGCTGCCCGCCGCCATCTGGGGGGAGAAGGAGGGCACGTACACCAACGCCGAGCGGCGGGTGTCGCGGGTGCGGAAGGCCGTCGACCCTCCCGGCGAGGCGAGGGCCGACTTCGACATCTTCCTGGCCCTCGCCGAGGCCCTCGGCGTCGACGAGGAGATCTACCCGGGCTGGAAGGGGCCCGAGGACGCCTTCGCCGAGTGGGCCCGGGTGTCGGCCGGGCGCCTGTGCGACTACAGCGGGATCACCTGGGAGCGCATCGACGCGGCCGGCGGCGTCCAGTGGCCGTGCCCGCCGGGCACGCCGGCCACCGCCGGCACGCCCCGTCTCTACGCCGACGGGCGCTTCCCGACGCCCTCGGGGAAAGCCCGCCTGTGGTGCGTGTCGCCCGAGCCCGTGGCCGACGCCCCCACCCCGCGGTACCCGTTCCTGCTCAACACCGGGCGCACGGTGGAGCACTGGCACACCCGCACCAAGACCGGCAAGATCCCGGTGCTGAACGAGCTGGCCCCCGAGGCCTGGGTCGAGGTCAACCCGGCCGACGCCGACCGGCTGGGGGTGAGGTCCGGCGACCGCGTGCGCGTCGCCTCGCGCCGGGGCGTGGTGGAGAACCTGCTCGTGCGGGTGACGGGCATCGTCCGGGAGGGCGAGGTGTTCGTGCCGTTCCACTATGACGAGCGCTGCGCCAACCGCCTCACCGTGGACGAGTTCGACCCCATCTCGCGCGAGCCCAACTACAAGCAGTCCGCCGTGCGCGTGGAACCGATGTGAGGGCGGCGAGTTCATGGGCAGTTCACGGGCGGGCGCGGGCAACGGAAACGGGGCGGTAACACCGACCGGGCAGGATGGGGCGGTGGCGCTTCGCCCCCTCGACGGGTTCACCGTGGGCATCACCGCCGACCGGCGCTGGGAGGACCAGGCCGAGCTGCTGCGCCGACGGGGGGCGCGCGTGGTGCACGCTCCCACCATCGCCACGCAGTACCTCGGGTCCGACGAGGCCCTGCGGGCGGCCACGGCGGCGGTGGCGGCCCGCCCGCCCGACTACCTGATCGCCACCACCGGCATCGGGATGCGGGCCTGGCTGGAGGCGGCCCAGGCCTGGGGCCTGGAGCGGGCGCTGCTCGCCAACCTGGCCGCCACCCGCGTCCTGGCCCGGGGGCCGAAGTCGGCGGCGGCGGTGCGGGCGGTGGGGCTCGAGGTGTGGCGGGCGTCGCCCACCGAGCGCCTGGAGGATCTCGTCGCCCTCCTCCTCGACGAGGAGCTGCTCGGGCGGCGGGTGGCCATCCAGGAGGCCGGCGCCGACAGCGGCGAGGAGGTCGAGGCTCTGCGGGCGGCCGGCGCCGAGGTGCTCCGGGTGCCGGTGTACCGGTGGCGCATGCCGGGCGACACGGCGCCGGCGCTGCGCCTCGTCGAGGCCGCCTGCGACGCCCGCGTCGACGCCGTCACCTTCACCAGCGCCCCCGCCGTGCGCAACCTGTTCTCGATCGCCGCCAGCCAGGGCCGCGACGCCGACCTGCGCCACTCGTTCAACGGCCGCGTGACGGCCGCCTGCGTCGGGGCCGTGTGCGCGGCGGCCGCCCGCGACGAGGGGGTGGAGGACCCAGTGGAGCCACCGGTGGGGCGGCTGGGGCTCCTGGTACGGGTCCTCGGCGACCGCCTCGAGCAGCGCCGGCAGACGCTGGTGCTGGGCGGCCAGCAGGTCGTCATCCAGGGCTTCGCCGTGGCCGTGGGCGGGCGCACCATCGAGCTGCCCCCGCTCGAGCAAGCCGTGCTCAACCTGCTGGCCGAGCGCCCTGGCGCCGTCGTGCCCCGGTCGCTGCTGCTGCAGAAGGTGTGGGGCTCCGTGGGCGCCGACCCCCACCTCCTCGAGGCCACCGTGACCCGCCTGCGCCGGCGGCTCGGGCCGTTCGGGTCCGCCCTCCGCCCGAGCCCGGGGCGGGGGTACCGCCTGGACGGGGCGGCGGCC
>JALYMX010000199.1 GCA_030773495.1 Actinomycetota bacterium
GGCCGGCGCCGCGACCGCCGCCCTCACCGGCGCCACTGCCACCGCTCGCGCCGGTGTTGGCGGCATCGGTGTCGCCGCCGGTCTCGCCACCGGCGTCCGTGCCCGCCCCGCCTTCCCCCTGGGCGCCGGCGCCGGGCGCACCGGTCTCGTTCGGCGGCTCTGCCGCCTTCTCGGCGTTGGTGCACGCCCCGAAGGAGAGCGCAGCGGCGAGTGCGAAAAGGAAGGGTGCGACGCGATGCGGCATGAGCGGGAACTACCCGCGGGCGCCGGCTCTCACTCCTCGGCCCGCGAGGCGTCTACCAGGCGGTCGAGCACGTCGGCCGCCCGGCCCTCGTCGATCGACGCCCGGGCCGACTCCAGGCCCTGTTCGAGCGTGTCGGCCAACCCTGCGGCGACGATCCCGGCGGCGGCGTTCAGGGCGACGACGTCGCGGTGGGCGCCGCGCTCGCCGGCCAGGACGCGCCGGGCGGCGTCGGCGTTCACGCCGGGATCGCCGCCCCGAAAGTCGTCCCAACCGGCGGGGGGCAGCCCCAGCGCCGCGGGGTCCACCTCGTAGGTGCGCACCTCGCCGTCGTCGAGGTCGAGCACCGTCGAGGTCGTGGTCGTGGTCAACTCGTCGAGCCCGTCGTGGCCGTAGACCACGAGCGCCCGCCGGGCGCCGTTGGCGGCCAGCACGCCCAGCATCCGCTCCGCCATCGAAGGGTCGCTCACCCCGACCACCTGACGCCGGGGCCGCGCCGGGTTCACGAGCGGGCCCAGGAAGTTGAACACGGTGCGCACCCCGAGCTCGCGCCGCGTCGCCGCCACGTGGCGGAACCCCGGGTGGAAGCGGGGGGCGAAGCAGAACGCCATGCCCGCCTTGTCGAGGGACCGGGCCACCGAGGCGGGGCCGAGGTCGACGGCGACGCCGAGGGCCTCGAGCAGGTCGGCCGAGCCGGTGGCCGAGGAGGCGGCGCGGTTGCCGTGCTTGCACACCCGGGCGCCGGCGCCGGCGACGACGAAGGCCGCCAGCGTCGACACGTTGATCGAGCGGCTCCCGTCGCCGCCGGTGCCGCACGTGTCGACCACGTCGGCGCCGGCAGCCAGGACCAGGGGCTCGGCGTGCTCGAGGAGGGCGGCGGCCAGGCCGGTCATCTCCTCGGTGGTCTCGCCCTTCACCCGCAGGGCAACGGCGAAGGCGGCGATCTGCGCAGGCGTGGCGCGGCCCTCGAGGACTTCGGCGAACGCGGCCCGGACGTCGTCGACGCCGAGGTCGTCGCCGGCCATGAGGCGGCCGAGCACCGAGGGCCACCCCCCGAGGTCGGCCAGCGTGCCCACGGGTGGAGGCTAGCGCCCGCCCCCCGGAACCACCGCCCCGATCAACCTGACGGCGTCAGGCTCAGACTCGACGTGTCAGCGTCGAGGGACCGTCAGGCGGACTTGCGCCGCTGGCGGATCATGCGACGGCGCTCGCGCTCGGTGGCGCCGCCCCACACGCCGTCACGCTCGCGGTGGGCCAAGGCGTACTCGAGGCAGGGCTCGCGCACCGGGCACACGGCGCAGATGCCCTTCGCCTCCTCGGCCTCCTCGTCGGAGGACGGGTAGAACACGTCGGGGTCCACGCCTCGACAGGCCGCCCGCTGGCGCCAGGAGAGGTTCATGAGACGGTTCACTCCCTTTGGGTTCGGAGGCGGTCCCCCCCTTCGTACCCGGAGCGTCGGGGGCCTAACGTCGGCGGCTGGTACAGGATCAACATCGGCCCCCCGGGAGCCATTCCTGAACGTTGCGTGGACGAAAAGCGCCGATCACGACCCCTCGCCCGGCCCCAGGTAGGCCTCCACCACCCGCCGGTCGCCGGCCACCTCGGCGGGCGGCCCCTCCACCAGCACCACGCCCTGGTGGAGCACGGTCACCACGTCGGCCAGGGCCAGCGCCGCCTCCATGCGGTGCTCGACGAGCACCACGGAGACGCCGGCGTCACGGACGGCCCGGACGAGGGCGACCAGCGCCGCCACCTCGGACGGGTCCAGCCCGGCCGCCGGCTCGTCGAGCAGCAGGAGCACGGGCTCGGCGGCCAGGGCGCGGGCCACCTCGAGCCGCCGCTGCTCGGCCAGCGTCAGCGACCCGGCCCGCTCGTCCCCACGGCC
>JALYMX010000200.1 GCA_030773495.1 Actinomycetota bacterium
GGCCAGCAACACGGCGCCCGGCGACGTGGCCGCCCGGGCCACCGCCGGCGTGCGGGCCCGCTCCGGCAGCCGCTCGATCACGCCGGCCTCCCCTCCCGTTCCCGAGTACATCGGGCCCGGTTTCCGGGCCCTATGTACTCGGGAACGGGGCAGGGGGGCATCAGAAGTTGCTGACGACGGCAGTGAACACGTTGTCGATGGTTGTGGGGTCGCTGGCGTCGTAGACGGCGGCGTCGGTGGCCTCCGCCATCTCCCGCAGCACCCGCAGGTCGGCCCCGCTGCCGTAGGCGACGGTGAACATGCGCACGGGGTTGGTGGCCGCCCCCTCGGTTCCCTCGCCGAGGGCCCGCAGGGTGCCCTGGAGGTCGTTGTTGCGGGGGTCCTCGTTGCGCCCGTCGGTGAGCAGCAGGACGGCGTTGATCCGGCCCGGGTCGTAGCCCTCACGGAGCTGGCGGTGCGACTCGCGGGCCACCGTGTACAGCGGCGTCCCGTTGGTGGGGACCAGGTTGCGGATCCTGGCCCGCATCGGCTCCCGCGTCTGGGCGACGGGCCCGATGGCGACGAGGTCGAGGTAGTCCGGGTGCGCCGGGGGCCCGATGTCGTTCGAGAACACCCGCAGGCCCACCTCGTCCTCCGCCTTGAACTGCCCGAGGGCGGCCACCGCGGCTTCCTTGGCCAGATCGAGCTTGGTGCGCCCCTCGTCCACCGGGTCGGCCATGGAGCCGGACACGTCGATCACGAGGAGCACCCGGGCGCTCTTGCGGTGCTGGGCCCACTTGTCGATGATCGTGGCCAGCACGGCGGGGGCGGGCACCCGCAGCTCCGTCTGCGGCTGCGCAGGGTCGACGCCGTTGGCGGCGACGATCGGCGGGCCCACGGCGACGTCGGGGTTGCCGGGCCGGAAGCCGAAGTCCAGCACGCGGCGCTGGTTCTCGGGCCGCTGGGCGAAGGACTCGAAGGCGCGGGCGCCCTCGCGCTCAGGCCCGCTCACCCACGGCGCGTCGAGGACGTAGAAGGGGTTGTCGGAGAACAGCGTCCCCTCCTTGGGGTACACGGCGACCAGCGGGACCTTCGGGGGCCGCGGCCGCTCGCCTTCCTCGGTGATGCCGTCGGGGTTGCCGCGGTTGTAGTCGATGACCGACTTCTCCTCCACGGCGACTGCGGAGACGTAGGTGAGGGCGGTGCCCCGCTGGTCGTTGCGGTACCAGTTCTCGAGGAAGGTGGCGGTGATGTCGCCGTAGTGCACCACCGAGGACTCGACGGCCCGGCTGAACGCCTCCACCTCGGGGTCGTTGAGGTTCTCGATGGACAGGTCGCGGTCCTTGCCGGTCGCCGCGTAGTACTGGGCGACGGTGGCCGACAGGGCGCTGGTGGAGAAGTTGGGGTTGGTCTTGCCGAACTTGAACCTCCCCCACTCGGGGTGCCCCTTCGACGCCCAGCCGGCGGGGTCCTGGGACAGGGCGATGAGGTCGGCGTAGCCGATGGGCGTCTCGGGGTGGCCGAGGGCCTGGGCCATGGGCCGGGGCATGGCGATCACCAGCGGCGTGAGCATGAAGGGGCGGGCGTCGGCGGGCGCCATCGGCCCCTGGCCCCTTTCCGTGAGCCGGTGGTTCAGCACCGCCCCCCACGAGGTGGCGGCCGGCGACCAGATGACCGGGCGGGGGCCGTCCACCGATTCGTCCCGCCACCCGTCGGCGAGCACGCGCGCCGCCTGGCCCGACGATTTGCTCTGGACACGGACGAAGGTGCAGCGCCCGCCGGCCCGTGCCTCGTCCGATCGGTTGAAGTCGGTGGCCAGCCGGGTGAGCAGCTCCACCTTCTCCGGGGACACGGCGGCGTCGACCGCCGTGCAGTTGGCGGGGACATCCCCGCCGCCGGCCTGCTCGCCGCCGTTGCCACCGCCGCTGCAGTTCTGGGCCACGCCGATCACCGCCAGGACGGCCAGGACGACGACGGCACCCGGCGGGCGCCGGCGGCCGGCGGGGGCGGGACGGCGCCTCACCGGGCCACCTCGTCGATCACGGCGCGCAGGGCGGCCAGCAGCCCGGGCGAGGGG
>JALYMX010000201.1 GCA_030773495.1 Actinomycetota bacterium
GCGCCGACGTCGCCGCCGGCCTGGGCGACGCGAACGTTGTGCAGCACCTGGGGCAGCCGGGTCATGGCCTCGCCGGCCAGCTCGGCCAGCGGGCGACCGCGGCGGGCGACCAGGTCGAGCAGCTGCACGCCGGTGAGGATGCCGTCGCCGGTGGTGGCCAGGTCCCGGAACACCAGGTGGCCCGACTGCTCGCCGCCGAGGGACCAGCCGCCGCCGTCGAGGGCGGCCAGGACGTGACGGTCGCCCACCGGCGTCTCGTGCACAGCGATGCCCGCCGCCTCCATGGCCCGGCGGAACCCGAGGTTGGTCATCACGGTGACCACCACGGTGCCGCCCCGGAGGCGGCCCCGGCGCTGCAGGTCGAGGGCGCACAGGGCCAGGATGTGGTCGCCGTCGACCACGCCGCCGGCGCCGTCGACGGCCAGCACCCGGTCGGCGTCGCCGTCGAAGGCCAGCCCCACGTCGGCGCCGTGCTCGGCCACGGCCGCCTGCAGGGGGCGGAGGTCGGTCGAACCGCAGCCGGCGTTGATGTTGGTCCCGTCCGGCGCCGCACCCATCACGGCGGCCACCCGGGCACCGGCCGCCCGCACCACCTCTGGCGCCACCGCCCAGGCCGCCCCGTGGCCGCAGTCGAGCACCACCGACAGCCCCTCGAGGCTGCGGCCCTCGAGGGCGCCGACCAGGTGGTCGACGTACCCGTCGGACGCGCCGGGGTCGGCGACGAGCGCCCCGACGCCGGTGCCCGTGGGCCGCCCGCCGTCGCCGGCGACGACCACCTCCAACTCGGACTCGAGGTCGGCCTCCTCGGCGTCGGACAGCTTGCGGCCGCCGGCCGCGAAGAGCTTGACGCCGTTGTCGGGGAACGGGTTGTGCGAGGCGGACACCACGGCGCCCGGCACCCGGCGCACGGCGCCCACGAAGGCCACCCCGGGTGTGGGCAGCACCCCCAGGTCGACGACGTCGGCACCCTCGCTGGCCGCGCCGGCCGAGAAGGCGGCCTGGAGCATGGAGCCCGAGCGACGGGTGTCGCGGCCCACCACGAACGGGCCGTCGCCGAGCACCCGTACCGCCGCCCGCCCCAGGGCGAGGGCCAGCTCGGGGGTCAGGTCGCCGTTGGCGACCCCGCGGATCCCGTCGGTGCCGAACCGCAGCGGCACGGACGGCGCTACCGCTTCGAGTACTGCGGAGCCTTGCGGGCCTTCTTCAGGCCGTACTTCTTGCTCTCCTTCTCACGGGCATCGCGGGTGAGGAAGCCGGCCCGCTTCAAGGTGGTGCGCTGGTCGGGGTCGAGCTCGGCGAGGGCCCGGGCGATGCCGAGGCGCAGGGCGCCGGCCTGGCCGGAGACGCCGCCCCCGTCGATGGTGGCGTCGACGTCGTAGACGTCGACGGTGTTCGTGAGGCGCAGCGGCTCGGTGGCCAGGGTGGACTGGGTGGCCGACGGGAAGTACTGGTCGAGCGGCCGCTTGTTGATGGTGACGGTGCCGGACCCGGCACGGACCCGGACTCGGGCCACGGCCTCCTTGCGCCGGCCGGTCGCCTGTACGAGGGGCTTGGGCATCAGCGGGCCGGCGCCTGGGCGGGGGCCGGCGTGCGCCGCGCCGAGGACAGGTCGAGCGGGGTGGGGCGCTGGGCGGCGTGCGGGTGGGTGGGACCGGCGTGGATCTTGAGCTTCTTGAGCATCTGGCGGCCCAGCGTACCCTTGGGCAGCATCCCCCGGACGGCCCGGCGGACCACCTCCTCGGGCTTGGCGGCCAGCATCGCCTGGTAGGTCTCCGAGCGCAGGCCACCGGGGTAGCCGGAGTGGCGGTACGCCACCTTCTTGGCCGCCTTGTCGGACGTCATGACGACCCGGGCGGCGTTCACCACGATCACGTGGTCGCCGGTGTCGACGTGGGGGGCGAACACGGGCTTGTGCTTGCCCCGCAGGACCCGGGCCACCTCGGAGGCGAGGCGGCCGAGCACGAGGCCGTCGGCGTCGACGACGTGCCAGGCGCGCTGGATGTCGGTGGGCTTCGGGGAGAACGTACGCACGAGGGTGGCCTTCTTGTCGGCGTCTTGTCCGCGCGGCGGCGCGCAGGGTGACAGCCCAAGGATAGGAGCGGGGGCGGCGGGCGGCAAACGACGCGTACGTCTCACGCCCGCTCCAGGGGGGCGGCCGGCGCCTCGGAGGGGTCGGTCCACCACCCTGCCGCCGTCCCCGCCCACACGGCGGCGCCCCGCGCCACCGCCTCGGGGACCGTGCACCGCCACACCGGGAGCGGCCCGAGGGCGGCCTTGGCCCGCACCCAGGGCCGGCTGCGGCTGCCGCCGCCGAACACGACGAGGCGGGCGCCTCCTCCCACCACCTGCTGCACCCGCCCGGCCGCCTCCCACGTGCGCGAGGCCAACGCCCGCAGGACGCCGTCCCACACCTGCCCGGGCGTGCCGGGCGGGAGCACCAGCGGCTGGCCGGCGGCGGCGGCGTCCACCAGCTCCTCGGCGTCCACCGCGTCCACCGCGTCCACCGCGTCCACGCTGTCCACCGTGTCGGCGCCGGCGCCCGAGCCGCTGGCGGCGGCGAGGCGGTCGAGCGCCTCGGGCGGGTGGCCGAGGGCACCTGCCACGGCGTCCAGCACCAACCCGGAGCGGGCGCCGCTGCCCAGCACCGCCCATCCCTCGCCGCCGGGCGGCACCGTCACCGCGGCCCGCAGCGACAAAGCCAGGTCCACGTCGGGCAGCGTGGCCGTGCGCCCCACGACCGTCTCGGCCGTCCCCACCGAGTTCACCAGGTCGTCCCGGCCGGCGCCCGCCCCCGTCAGACCGGCCAGGTGGTCGTGGCCGGCCAGGGTGACGGGCGCGCCGGGCGCCAGCCCCGACCAGGCGGCCGCCGGCGCCGACACCCGCCCGACAACCTGCCCGGCGGGCGTGACGGGCGCGAAGACGTCGGCCGGGAGCCCGAGGGCGGCTGTGACCTCGGGCATGTACCGGCGCTCGGCCACGTCCCACGCGCCGGTGCGGGCGGCCAGCGAGTGCTCGGTGGCGACGGCGCCGGTGAGGGCGTGCACGACGAGCTCCGGGACCCCCAGCCACCGCCGCGCCCGCTCGGCGCCGTGGTCGACCAGCCAGCCCAGCTTGGCCACCGACGACACCGTGCGCAGCCGCTGGCCGATGCGCCGGTCGAGGCCGGCGCCGAGGCGGTCGTGCAGGGCGGCCACCACCTCGCCGCCGCGGGGGTCGTGCCAGGCGATCACCGGGGCCAGCGGGCGGCCCTCGACGTCCAGCGGCGCTCCGCTCTCGGCGATCCCCGCCACGCCCACGC
>JALYMX010000202.1 GCA_030773495.1 Actinomycetota bacterium
GGCCGACGGCGACGCCGACCGGCCGCCGGCGCCCGTCGCCCTTCCCGCCGGCACCCTCGGTCGGCCTGCCGATGTCGTCCACGACGAGCGGGCGGCGCCGGCGCCCCACGCGGAGCTGCGCTAAGCCGGTGGCCACCGAGGTCGTCGAGGTCGAGGGCCACATCATCGACTCCCTCATCCTCGCCAAGGTGATGGACCTCATCCTGGCCGCCGGCGCCGACTACCGCGTCGTCGACGTGGCCATCGGGCGCACCAACGCCGACGTGAGCCGGGCCCGCCTCGAGGTGGTGGCCGCCGACGAGGACGCCCTCGCCACCCTGCTGGTGGAGCTCCAGGCCCACGGGGCCAACCGGGTGATGCCGGGTGACGCCGAGCTGGTGGCCGCCGACCGCGACGGCGTGCTCCCGGCCGGCTTCTACTCCACCACCAACCTGCCCACCGCCGTCCGGGTGGACGGGCGCTGGGTCGAAGTGGAGAACCCGGAGATGGACTGCGGGCTGGTCGTCAGCGGCGGGCGGGCCCGCACCGTGCCGATGCACCGAGTGCGCGTCGGCGACCAGGTGGTCGTGGGGAACGAGGGCATCCGGGTCACGCCCCCGTCCCGCCCCCGGGGCGCCAGCCCCTTCGAGTTCATGAGCTCCGAGGTGTCCTCCGAGAAGCCCAAGGGGGTGCTCGTCGCCGAGGTGGCCGAGCGCATCCGGCTCCGCCGCGAGGCGGGCGCCAAGATCCTGGCCGTGTGCGGACCGGCCGTGGTGCACACCGGGGCGGTGCCCCACGTGGCCCGCCTGGTGCGCGAGGGGTGGATCGACCTGCTCTTCGCCGGCAACGGGTTCGCCGCCCACGACATCGAGGCCAACGTGATGGGGACCTCGCTCGGCGTGTCGGTGGGCGCCGGCACCTCCTCCGAGGGCGGGCACGCCAACCACCTCCGGGTGATCAACGAGGTGCGGCGGTACGGGTCGATCGCCGCCGCCGTGGAGGCCGGCTACGTCGACGGCGGGGTGATGTACGAGTGTGTGCAGCGGGGCGTGCCGTTCGTGCTGGCCGGGTCGGTCCGCGACGACGGCCCGCTCCCCGACGTGTACCGAGACGTGGTCGAGGCGGCCGACGCCATGCGCTACCTGCTGCCCGGCGTGGGCGTGGCGCTGATGCTGGCCTCGACGCTCCACGCCATCGCCACCGGCAACTGCCTGCCCTCCGGGGTGGAGACGTTCTGCGTGGACATCAACCAGGCGGTGGTGACCAAGCTGGCCGACCGGGGCAGCCACCAGGCGCTCGGAATCGTCACCGACGTCGGCCTGTTCGTCGAGGGCCTGGCCGACGAGCTGTGCTGATCGTTCCCGGCCCGGGCCCCAACCCCGGCCTCCTCGCCGAGACGGGGGCCCCATCCCCGTCCGGCGCGGTGTTGATCTGTGCCGCTCGCGTGGGGGCGGCGGTTCCTCATGTGCCCGCCCGAGCACTTCGGCGTGCTCTACGAGATCAACTCCTGGATGCACACCGCGGTCGGCGTGGACCTCGACCGGGCCCGCGCCCAGTGGGAAGGGCTGGTCGCCGGCCTGGTGGCGTCGGGCGCCGAGGTCGAGCTGCTCGACCCGGTGCCCGGCCTGCCCGACCTGGTCTTCACCGCCAACGCCGGCGTGGTGAACGGACGCCAGTTCGTCCCCGCCCGGTTCCGCCACCCCGAGCGCCAGCAGGAGGTGCCCCACGGCATCGCCTGGTTCCGTGCCCACGGGTTCCGCGTGGACCTGCTGCCCGAGGGGGTGTCGCACGAAGGTGCGGGCGACGCCCTGCCCTTCGCCGGCGTGCTCGTCTCCGCCTACCGCACCCGCTCCGACGCCGCCTCCCATGCCGCCCTCTCGCGGCTCACCGGCGCCCCCGTGCGCTCGGTCGAGTTGGTGGATCCCCGCCTGTACCACCTGGACCTCACCTTCTGCCCCCTCGACGAGCGCCGGGCCATGGTCGCCCCGCTGGGCTGGGACCGCTACGCGGCACGCGTGGTCGAAGCGCTGGTGCCGGAGCCCCTCGTCCTCGAGGACGACGAGGCGTTGCGCTTCTGCGCCAACTCGGTGGTGGTCGGCTCCACCGTGCACCTGCCGTCCTGCCCGCCGCGCGTGGGGCGCCAGCTCGAGACGTGGGGGTTCGACGTGGCCGTGCACGACGTGGGCGAGTTCCAGAAGGCAGGAGGGGCGTGCCGCTGCCTGACCCTCGCCCTCGACACCGTCGTCGGGCCGACCGGCGCGGCGGGTTGAGCCCTACACCGCCTGGGGCTCGAGCTCGAAGGCCCGCCACATCGCCGCGTAGCGCCCTCCCCGGGCCAGCAGCTCGGCATGGGGGCCCTGCTCCACGACCCGGCCCTGGTCGACCACGACGACCCGGTCGGCCGTGGCCGCCGTCGGCAGGCGGTGGGCCACCACGAACGTGGTGCGCCCGCTGGCCAGCACCTGCATGGCCCGGGTGACCCGGGCCTCGGTGACCAGGTCGAGGTTGGAGGTGGCCTCGTCGAGCAGCAGGATGGCGGGGTCGACCAGGTGGGCCCGGGCCAGGGCGATGAGCTGGCGCTGGCCGGCCGACAGCGACCCGCCCCGCTCGGCTACCGGATGCAGGTAGCCGCCGGGGAGGCGGACGATCAGGTCGTGGGCGCCCACGGCCCGGGCCGCCGCCTCCACCTCGGCGTCGCTCACGTCGTGGCGGCCGTAGGCGATGTTGTCGCGCACCGTCCCGGAGAACAGGAAGACCTCCTGGGGCACGTAGCCGAGCTGGCGGCGGTAGGCGTCGAGGTCGAGCTGGGGCAGCGGCACCCCGTCGATCAGGACCACCCCCTCGTCGGGGTCGTAGAACCGGGCGACCAGCTTGACGATGGTCGACTTGCCGGCGCCCGTCTCCCCCACCAGGGCCACCCGCTCCCCCGCCCGCACGTCGAGGTCGACGCCGACCAGTGCGTCCGTCGCGGCGTTCGGGTAGCGGAAACGCACGCCTTCGAAGCGCACGGCGCCCGACAGGCGGCCGGGGTCGACCGGTGCGGCCGGCGGCGGCGTGGACGACGGCGTGGCCAGCAGCTCCCCCACCCGACCCAGCGACGCCCGCGCCTGCTGGTAGGTGTCGAACACGTGCGAGAGCTGCTGGATGGGCGAGAACAGCTGGTTGAGGTACAGCAGGAACGCCACCAGCTCGCCGGGTGACAGCGAGCCGGCCGCCACCCGCCGCGCCCCCACGCCGAGCACCACGGCGGCAGCCACCTCGGAGAGGAGCTCGACGAACGGGAAGTACAGGGCGACCAGGCGCTGGGCGCCGAGGCGGGCGGTGAGGTACTCCCGTGTCACCCGGCGGAAGTCGCCGATGTTGCGCTTCTCCCGCCCGTAGGCCTGGGCCACCCGCACCCCGGACAGGCTCTCCTGGAGCCGGGCGTTCACCGTGGCGATGCGGTCGCGGGCGGTGTCGTAGGCCACTGCCGACCGCCGGCGGAACTCCACGGTGGCGACCACGAGGGGCACCAACACGGTGAGCGTGGCCAGCGAGAGCGGCACGTCCATGAGCAGCAGCGCAACGACCACGCCGCCGAAGCTGAGGATGCTGACCATGGCGGTGATGAGGCCGTTCTGGAGGAGGGTGGACAGCGTCTCCACGTCGGTGGTCATCCGGGTCATGATCTGGCCCGGCATCTCCCGGTCGAAGTAGTCGAGGCC
Source organism: Actinomycetota bacterium (assembly GCA_030773495.1). Lineage (GTDB taxonomy): Bacteria > Actinomycetota > Acidimicrobiia > Acidimicrobiales > JALYMX01. Next base: position 3,684 of record JALYMX010000202.1, read on the forward strand.
GAGGCGCTGCAGGTGCGAGAAGATGCGCACCCGCAGCCCGAACAGCAGCTCCTCGGCGGTGCGCCGGGTGTAGCGCTGCTGCGTCCACACCACCACCCAGTTGGCGGCGGCGACGAGCAGGAAGGCGGCCGTGGCCGTCCACAGCGCCGTCGTCGACCCGGCCACCACGCCCCGGTCGATGCCCCGGCGCACCAGGGCGGGGCCGACCAGCGTGGCCAGCGTGTCGAGGGCCACCAGGGTCAGCCCGACGGCCAGCTGGCGCCGGAACGGGCGGACCAGCCGGCCCAGCCCGAAGCGATGGTCGGCGGGGACGGGGGCGGCGGCGGCCCGGCGGGCCCGCTCGGACGGCGCGTCGGTGACCGGGGGCAGGGTGGACACCGCGGCCAAGAGCTCGGGCGTCGGGCCCATCCGGGCCATGAAGTCGTCGGCCTGCCCCCCCACCCACGACGTGCCGTGCCCGGCCCCCGTGCTGGCCGCCCCCACCGACGCCCTCGGTGGCGAGGGCCGGGCGGGCGCCAGGCCCTCCGGCCGCTCCCACGCGCTGGCGGTGACGCCGCCGTCCTCCGGAATGGCCGCGGTGGCCGTCGCCCCGAGCTCGTCGGCGACGTCGCAGCCCTCGCAGTCCTCGCCGGGGCCGGCGAGCAGCCGGCGGTAGAGGGAGCAGCGGGCGAGCAGCTCGGCGTGCGTGCCGGCGTCGACCACCCGGCCCCCGTCGACCACGGCGATGCGGTCGGCCAGGCGCAGCGTGGAGCGGCGGTGAGCGACCAGCAACGTCGTGCGCCCGCGGAGGAGCCGGCGCAGCGTGGCGTGGATCTCCTCCTCCACCTGCGAGTCGATGGCCGAGGTGGCGTCGTCGAGCACCAGGAGCCGGGGGTCGGTGAGCAGGGCCCGGGCCAGGGCGATGCGCTGGCGCTGCCCGCCCGAGAGGGTGAGCCCACGCTCGCCGAGGACGGTGTCGTACCCGTCGGGCAGGGCGGTGACGAAGGCGTGGGCCTCGGCCGCCCGCGCCGCGGCGACGACCTCCTCGTCGGTCGCCTCCGGGCGGCCGTAGGCGATGTTGGCCCGGACGGTGTCGGAGAACAGGAACGTTTCCTCGAACACCACACCGACCTGGCGGCGCAGCGAGTCCAGGGTCACGTCCCGCACGTCGATGCCGTCGACCCGCACGGCGCCGTCCTGCACGTCGTAGAACCGGGGCAGCAGCATGGCCACCGTCGACTTCCCCGACCCGGACGCCCCCACCAGCGCCACGCACTCGCCGGGGGCCACGGCCAGGCGGAACCCGCGCAGCACCGGCTCCGAACGCAGGTAGCCGAAGGTGACGTCGTCGAAGACCACCTCACCCCGCACGTCGGGGAGCCGCTGGGCGCCGGGACGCTCGGTGAGCGCCGGGTTCGAGTCGAGTACGTCGAAGATGCGTTCGGCGCCGGCCCGGGCCTGCTGGGCGACCACGAGGAGAGCGGAGAGCATCCGCACCGGGGCCACCAGCTGGAACAGGTAGGAGAAGAAGGCGAGGAAGGTGCCCACGGTGATGCGGCCCCGCAGGGCGAGCCAGCCCCCGAGGGCCAGCACGGCCACCTGGGCCAGCGCCGGCACGAGGTGGAAGTTGGCGGTGGAACGGGCCTCGATGCGCCCCGCCCGCATGCGGGCGCCGAACAGGGCCTCGCTGGCCCTGGTGAGCCGGTCGAGCTCGTGGCGCTCCTGGCCGAAGGCCTTCACCACCCGCACGCCGTTGACCGCCTCGTCCACCACGCCGGCCACCTCGGCCGCCCTCTGCTGGGCGTCCCACGCCGCCGGGAAGACGCTGGTACGCAGGCGGACGGCCAGGACCAGGAGGACGGGGACGGCGACGAAGGCGACCAGGGTCAGCAGCGGTGACAGCACGGTCATGACCACGAGCGACACCACGAGCAGCACGACGTTGCCGGTGGTGAGCGGCAGGAAGGCCAGCAGCCCTTGCACGAGCATCACGTCGGAGCTGGCCCGCGACACCAGCTGGCCCGTGTGGGTCTCGTCGTGGCGGGCGAAGTCGAGGCGCTGGAGGCGGGCGAAGATGTCGTTGCGCAGGTCGTGCTGCACGTCGAGCGCCACCCGCCCCCCGACGTACCGGCGCACGTGGGCGGCGCCGAAGCGCACCAGGCCGGCGAGCACCAGCAGAGCCAGCCACGGCGCCAGCGGCCGGCGGTGCCCGAGGACCACGTCGTCGACGATGACCTTCTGCACCAGCGGGGTGAGGGCGGTGACGGTGAGGCCGACCACGGCGGCGCCGAAGGCCACCACGACGTCGCGACCGTGGGCCCGCAGGTAGGGCAGCAGGCGGCGCACCCACCCGGGGGCGCGCCGCGCCGCCGGCGCCGCTGCTTCCGCTCGGTCGTGCAGTTCCGGTCCTCCGACGTCTACGGCGCGGGAGAACCACGCCCCTCGCCGACAGGGTAGGCGGCGAGCACGCGGTCCAGCCGACCGGCGGGGTCGTGCAGCAGGGGCCGCACCCGTACCGTCGCCGACGACCGGGGGGGCTCGCTGAACCCGAAGCCGGCCCGCTCCCACCGCCGCCGGAGCGGCCCGAGGTCGCGGCCGGCGACACTGGCCTGGGCGGCGACCAGCGGGCGGTAGGTGCCGGCCCGGTACCACTCCCGCACGCCGGTGGGGCTCACGCCGTAGGTGCGCACGCCGAGCAGGGCGCGGGCCACCGGCCCCTCCACCCAGCGGGTCACCCACGCCGGCCGCCACGCGGGCAGCGGGACCCGCCAGCCCGGGCCGGCCCGGAGGCGGAGGGCGACGTCGCCGGCGTCCACCGACAGTTCGGCGCCGCTCCAGGCGGCGGCCACGCTGACCACCTCGACCCGGTCGAACACGTACACGGCGCCCACGAGCCGCCCCGCCGCCTCGGTGGGCACGAGCAGCACCCGCTCGCCTCCCGGGCGGGCCCACATCACGTCGGTGAACGGACCGAGGGGCGAGCGCTCCCAGTGGCCCACCACGAAGCGGTCGCCGGAGGCGAAGCCGGCGCTGGTGATCGACCCTACGAGCTCGTGCCGGACGTCGCCCGCCTACGGTTCTTGGAGACGATGGCCCACGCCGCCACGGCGAAGCCCACGGACACCACGGCCAGCACCACGTGGACCACCTTGAAGGCGGTGTCGCGCTCGTCGTCGCCCACGATGTTCCAGATGCGGGTGCCCCACACGTACACCGTCCACGCGGCGAAGGCACGGATGACGAGGGCGTCGCGGCGGGACACGCCGGTACGGTACCGCCGGCCGGCGCCGACCACAGCGCGGTCTGTGATGCTTGAGGCCCGCGTGGCGGGCGCCAGGCTTCACAGAACGGTCGGCCGAGGCCGCGACCCGATCACAGCACAGCTACTCGCCAACCACCACCCTGGCCCGTTGCGTCGCCCTCTCCACCATCGTTCGGTACACGGACAGGTACTGCGTGTTCTCAGCCGCGACGACGCGGCTGTGCTGCGTCTTGACTTCGCCGTCGGCGCGTACGAGTCCCGCCTCCTCTTTGCAGCGAACGTCGTCGACGGCAACGGCCCGCTCGCGGTCGGTGGGACGAGGGACGCCGGTGTCCTGGTGCTGGAACTGCTGCACCGGGTCGAGCGGATCCTCGAAATCGTGGCCCCGGTCGCGCATGCAGCTGCTCCACGCTCGCTCTGGCCGTTGAAGCCGCGGATCGGCCTGCACCCTTCGGTCGACCTCCGCTCGGAGCGTGTTGCTCACGAACGTGGAGAGCGACGTGTGGCGCGACTGGTCTCCATACAGCTCCCGGCTCATCTGACCGAAGCACCCGCCGGCGGCTTGCCTCCCGCTCTCCGAACATGACGCGCAAGCACGCGCATCTGGTTCCGCCACCACATCAATTCTTGGGCGCGGAGAAGGGCTGGGGCGGGCGCTGCGCGCTTCACGACGTGGCGACGTCCAGATCACCTACCCTGTGCGCCTTCCCGACGGCGGCCGGACCGACGGCCTCCTCCCGGCCTCTCTCGTTCTCACCGAACTCGTTGC
>JALYMX010000203.1 GCA_030773495.1 Actinomycetota bacterium
GCAGCGCCATCGGCCGCCGGGACGGCCGCGGAGGGCCGCGATGTCGGTCGCTATGCCGCCGACGCCAGTGTGGACTCTCGATGGCGGCACCCCTCCAGAACGCCGCTTCGTGCGGCCTCACCTAGGGGACACCAGCCGCCGCGAGGTAACCGGCGTACGGCGGTGGAGTGAGCGCTCGGTAACCCCACCGGAGCGGGAGTGGTAACCGGCGGCGCCTGGGATCACGAGGAGGGATCCGCCTGCACCGTCCGGCGGTAGCGCGCGTGGAGGTAGTCGTCGACCCAGTTCCGGGTGCTCCTCCACTGGCCGTCGGCGCCCCGGGTGGCCTGGAGGCGGCCGCGGACGGCGGCGGTGCGCAACGCGTCGGCGTTGATACGCCCATCGGCGAGCGCCGCCAGGGGCACGAGCCGGGCTGGGCCGGCGATCGCCGGCACGACGAAGCGGTAGAGGTTGTCCAGGACCGCTCTTGCCACCAGTTCCCCCAGTTGGCCGGCGTCGCCCTGGTCGGCCCGACGGAGCGCGCGCAGGTAGTCGTCGCGCTGGCGCTTGTAGACGATCGCCGGCGGATATCCGAGCCGGACGAGAATGAGATTGAGCAGAAGTCGTCCCGCTCTTCCGTTGCCGTCGAGGAAGGGGTGTATCCGTTCGAAGCCGGCATGGAGCGCAGCGAGCTCCTCGGGGAGCATCGGCGTCCGCGGCTGGAGGCGGTTGACGTCATCGACCCAGGCGGCGATCTCGGCCGGCACGAGCGGCCACGAGGTGGGCGTCATGCCTCCGGGGAAGGGGTGGATCTCGTGCTCTCGGAAGCTCCCCGGCCCCTCGCGGTCGCCGGCGTCCCGGTGCGGGGCGACGTCCCAGACCGGCGTCATGAGAATTCGGTGGACCTGGCGGATCTCGGTGAGCGAGATGACCTCGCCTGCACTCCACGAGCCCGGGCTGATGGCCTGGCGGTAGACCCAGTCGGCGGCGTCCGCGTAGCCGCGGACCTCGAGGTACTCCGACAGCTCCTTGTCGCCGACCGCCCGGCCTTCGGCGAGGAGCAGCTCGACCTGCTTGAGGACGAGGGTGTTGCCCTCGATGGCGGTCGAGTGGTGCGCCTCCTCGAACCAGATCCCGCGCCAGATGTCGGCCGCCTCCACCGGGTTCGGAAGCCCGCCAAGGCGTTGCCACAGCTCGTCGATCTGCCCGGCGAGCCGCTGGTAGACCTCGACCCGCGCTGGGCGCCCTCGCCGGCCACTCGGTGAAAAGTGTTCGCTCACGGCGATGCCAACTGTACCGAACACTTCGGGAAGTTGCGCGTGTGTGCGGCGACCAAAACGAACCGAACCACAGTTGCACCGTTGTGATTCGCCGGCCCCCCGGTCCGCGCTGCCGCTACCGGTCGGCCGGCGGCGAGCGACGTTGCGAGAGCAGAGCCGACCATCCCGGCGGCACGGGTGTCGGCGCCGGGGAGGTGGCCGTACACCTTCAGCGTGGTCGACGCGTCCCGGTGGCCGAGCCGGGCGGCCACGGTCGTCACGGCCTCGCCGGCGTCGAGGAGGAGCGACGCCTGAAGGTGACGCAAGTCGTGCAGGCGGGCCTTTACGCCGAGCTCCTTGCACAGCCGCTGCCACGCCTGCCCGACGCGGTCCGGCGGCAGCGGGTCGTCGGACCCCGGTTCCCGCCGAACATGAAGTCCGTGGGTTGCGGCGGTGCTCCGGCTTCCAGGCCGAGCTCGACGGTGCGGGCCGAGTTCCCGGAGCAGCCGGGACGTCTCCTCGTCGAGGCCGAGGTTGCGCACGGCGTGGGTCTTGGTGCCCTGCACGATGAGCTTCTTCTCGATCTCGATGACGGCACGGCGGATGAGCACGCGGACGGCGTCGTCGTCGAAGTCGATGTCCTGCCACTGGAGGGCGCACACCTCGGCCCGCCGGCACCCGGTGGCAGCGAGGAGCCCGGAAGACGAGCGCGTTCTCCCGGTTGCGGGCGGCAGAGGCCCGGTCGAGCACCCGGACCACGTCCTCGACCGGCGGCGGCTTGATCTCGTGGCGGTGGACCCGCGGCGGGGTGGCCCGGTCGATCGGATTGCGGTCGACCCACCCAGCGCACCGCTTGGACCAAGCCGGCCCGGAGCAGGGCGTGGAACCGCAGGACGGTCGCCGGCTTCCTCGTCTTGCGCTCCGCCAGGAACCGGTAGGGTCGTCGACCACCTTCGGCGTCACCTTCCGCCGCGGCAGGGACTTGAAGCCGTCGGGCAGATGGGCGACGAGGCGGCGGTACGTGACGGTGGACATGGAGGGGGAGCGGCCCAGGTGCTCGATCTGGACCAGCCGCTGCTCGAGCAGTTCGGCGACCGTCTTGACGGCCGGAGCGACGATGCCGCCGTCGACCTCGGTGACGAGCAGGGCGAGCTGCTTCTCGGCGGCCCGCTTGCCACGGCGAAAGTACTGCCTGCGGTACCGCTTCGTGCCGGTGAGCGGGTCGGCGCGTTCGAACACCCGCAGCTCCCAGTAGCCAGGGCTGCGCTCCCGCATCGAGCCTCGCATCAGCGTCGCCTGCTGCCGGCTCGGATCAGCATCTCGAGCCGCTGAATGCCACGCTGGCCAGCTCGATGCCCACAGTGGATAGCCAAAACGCCGTCCGAGACTCCAGCGGCCCGCCAAGCCGAGCACGACGCTTTCACCTGCGCCTTTGCGGCGCCCCCGGCAGGACTCGAACCTGCGACGCACGGTTTAGGAAACCGACGCTCTATCCTCTGAGCTACGGGGGCTGAAGGTGTGAGCGCCCAGCGAGGGCGGCGGTGCCACGCTACAGACGTCACGCCTCGTTGGTCGTGCCCCACCTGTCCCACACCTGGCAGCTGCTCGACGTGGCGGACGAGGCAACTGCCGGCACGTCGATGCGCCTGCCGCCATCGCTGCGCGAGGCGGCGTCGCTCGCCGTCGAGGAGCTGCACGTCGCCCGTTCGACCACCGCGCTGGCCGCGGACGCGCTCCGGAGCCGCTCGAGGCCATCGTGATGCAGGCGGCGCTCGACGAGCACTTTACCGCGCACCCGGATGCTCGGCCCTCGCTCGCCGATCTGGCTGTCGCTGCCGCCCAACTCGACGGCCATCCGCTGGCGTCGCAGCCGGACGTCCTCCGCCGAGCCGCCGAGGCGATCGTCGAGCGGC
>JALYMX010000204.1 GCA_030773495.1 Actinomycetota bacterium
ACGCCGCCCGTCGCCGGCTCGAGCTCGACCGCGAGCTGTCGCAGGCCCGCAAGGTGGCGGCCGAGGCCGAGTGGCGGCTGGCCGCCGGCGGGCGGGAGCCGGGCGCCGTCCGCCCCCTCACGCTCGCCGACTACCTGCGCTCGGTGGTCGGAGCCCCGCCCTCGGGCTGACCACCCCCGTTCTCGGCACCCTTCGGCTCGCCATGCGGACCGCCGACGTGCCGAGAACGGGATGTGGGTACGTTCCCGGCATGGGAGACAACGGCGCGGGCACCGGCCCGCCGGCGACCGCACACCGCAACCGGCTGGCCGACGAGACGAGCCCCTACCTGGGCCAGCACCGGGACAACCCGGTCGACTGGTACCCGTGGGGCGAGGAGGCCTTCGACCGGGCCCGGCGGGAGGACAAGCCCGTGCTGCTCTCGGTGGGCTACTCGGCCTGCCACTGGTGCCACGTGATGGCCCACGAGTCGTTCGAGGACCCCGACGTGGCCGCCGTGATGAACGAGCTGTTCGTCAACGTGAAGGTGGACCGGGAGGAACGGCCCGACGTCGACGCCGTGTACATGGAGGCGGTGCAGTCGATGACCGGCCACGGCGGGTGGCCCATGACGGTGTTCCTCACCCCCGACGGGCGGCCCTTCTACGGCGGCACCTACTTCCCGAAGACGTCGAGGGGCGGGCTGCCCGGCATCGTCGACGTCCTGCGGGCGGTGGACGAGGCCTGGCACGAGCGGCGCGACCAGCTCCTGGGCCAGGCCGACCAGGTCTCCGCCGCCATCGCCGGCCGGGCCGGCGGGCTGGGTGGTGGGCCCGGCGGGGAGGTGGGCCACGGCCTGCTCGAGCGGGCCCGGGCCGAGCTGGCGGCGAGCTACGACGGCGAGTGGGGCGGCTTCGGGCGCGCCCCCAAGTTCCCCACGCCGACCAACCTCGAGCTGCTCCTGCGGGCGCACGCCGCCGACGGCGACGCCGGCACCCTCGACATGGTGGTCACCACGCTCGACGCCATGGCGTCGGGCGGCATCTACGACCACCTGGGCGGCGGCTTCGCCCGCTACTCGGTCGACGCCTTCTGGATGGTCCCCCACTTCGAGAAGATGCTCTACGACCAGGCCGGGCTGGTGCGGGCCTACACCCAGGCGTGGAAGGTCACCGGCGAGCCCCGCTTCCGGCAGGTGGTCGAGGAGACGGTCGGCTACGTGCTGCGCGACCTGCACGCTCCGGAGGGCGGCCTCTACTCGGCCGAGGACGCCGACTCCGAAGGCGAGGAGGGCAAGTTCTACGTGTGGCGCCACGACGACGTCCTCGCCGTGGGCGGTGCGGACGCCGTCGAGTGGTACGGCGTCACCCCTGCCGGCAACTTCGAGGGCGCCAACATCCTCCACCGGCCGGTCCGGGGCGACCTGATCCGCCCCCCCGCCGTCGAGGAGGCCCGCCAGCGCCTGTTCGAGGCGCGCGAGCAACGGGTCCGCCCGGGGCTGGACGACAAGGTGCTCACCGAGTGGAACGCCATGTTCGTCTCCGCCCTGGCCGAGGCGTCCTCCGCCCTGGGCCGCTCCGAGTGGCAGGCCGCCGCCGTGCAGACCGGCGAGTTCCTCCTGACCGCCCTGCGCCGCCCCGACGGGCGCTGGCTGCGGTCCTGGCAGCGCGACGGGGGCGCCCGCCACCTGGCCTACGCCGTCGACCACGCCTGGTTGGTCGATGCCTTCACCCGCCTCGGTGAGGCGACCGGCGAGGCCCGCTGGACGGCGGCCGCCCGCCAGGCCGCCGACGCCCTCCTCGAGCTGTTCGCCGACCGCGGCGGGACCGGGTTCTTCACCAGCGGCGACGATGCCGAGCAGCTCATCGTGCGCCAGAAGGACCTCTACGACGGGGCGACGCCGTCGGCCAACGCCGTCGCCGCCACCGCCCTGCTGCGCCTGGCCGCCCTCACCGGCGAGCGCCGCTACGCGGAGCCCGCCGAGGCCCTGCTGGCGGCGCTGGCCCCCCTCATGAGCCGCCATCCCGGCGCGTTCACCCACCTGCTCGGGGCGGCCGACATGGTGGTGCGGGGAGTGACCGAGATCGCCGTGGTGGGGGACCGACCGGACCTCGTGGCCGCCGTCCACGCCCGGTACCTCCCCAACGCCGTGCTGGCGTGGGGCCAGCCCTACCCGTCGCCGCTGTGGGAGGGCAGGGCCGATGGCTCGGCCTACGTGTGCCGCGACTTCGCCTGCCGGGCGCCGGCGACGACCGCCGAGGAGCTGGTGGCGCAGCTGCGCTGACGGTCCTGAGGGCCCGCGCTCGACCATCCACCACTGGCCACGGGGGCGACGACAGCATGGAGCGGTGGCCGCCACCGTCGCTCGCCGAACCTCCCTCGCCGGCGCCGAGGTGCAGCTCCTCGTCCTTGCCGGCGGGCAGCGATGGTGCGCGGCCATCGACTTGAGCTGCGGGGCACTGGTGACCGCCCGGTGGGACGACCCGGTTCCCGCCTTCGCACCGTTCGCCGTGGTGCAGGGCCGCGTCACCCTCGTCGACGCCGACGAGGAGCCCGACCCGGTCCGCCCCGAGCAGCTCCCCCTGGTGCGAGCGCCGGAGCAGGTGCGGCGAGCCCGACCGCGGCAGGCCGAGCGGTGGGTGCGCCCCGTGCTGCACCCGCCCACCGAGCACCTCCTCGGCTTCGCCGGCCCGGCCACCCCGTACTGGACCCTCACCGGCGCCCGGCCCTCGGTGGCCGTCGTGGAGCCGCCGGCGCCCCCCGAGGTTGCCGACGGGTACTGCCGGTTCCGCTGGCGCAACGTCACCCAGGCCCTGCCGCTCCTGCCCCAGGCGCTGGCCTGGCGCCAGGGCCGGCCCCGGCGCGTGGTCGTCACCCTCTCGGCCCCCCGGCGGGGGCAGTGCTACAAGGTGGTCGCCGCCCTGCTCTGACGCCGGCGCGGCGGCAAACGGCGGAGCTACTTGCCGAGGCGGCCGGCGGCCAGATCCTCGGCCATGGCCCATCCGAAGGCGATGAGGTAGTCGCCGCGCGCGGGCTTGGCGGGGGCGAAGAAGGCGGCCACTTCCGGCTCGACCGACTCGGCCTTCAGCGCCTCGTGGTCGAGCACCCCGCAGGTGGCGCCGTCGCCCTCGACCAGGAACGTGCGGTCGTCGATGCGACCCTCGGCGCCGAACCGCTTGGCCAGCCGGCGGGCCCACGCCCGCTCCTCGCCGGTGGCCCGGTGGCCGGGTCGGGGCACGACGTCGTCGAGCCCGCGGAAGGCCTGGAAGGCGGCGGGGTCGGCCATCTTGGTGCCCACCAGCACGTCCTCGTCGGGGAAGGCGAGCAGCGCCCTGCGGTACTGGTCGCCCATCAAGGCCTTGAGCACGGCATCGCGCCGGGCGCCGCGCTTGACCGACGCCAACCCCACGAGCAGGCAGGGGGTCCCCCCGATGCGCTCGAGGGTGCAGAACGAGTACCCGCACAACTTCCCGCTGTCGCGGGCCGTAGTGACGAGCACCCACTCCTCGCGCTGCTTGGAGAGCAGGCCGACGTCGTAGCCGGCGGGACCGTCGGCGCAGATGTCGGCCATCTCGCCCATCTCGGCGTCAGTGAGCGCCGTGCAGTCCTTGGTCTCGACCTGGATCGCCATGTAGCCAAATCTCCCGGAACGAGCGTGGTTGCGGCCCCCAGCCTAGTTGGTCAGCCCCCCGTCACGAAAAGTGGGACCGCCGCCCCCGCCCTCCGCCACCACGGCGTTGGGCCCGAGCAGCACCCGGATCTCGGCCAGCAGCCCGTTCCCGGTGTCGACGCGGAACCGGTCGGGAAGGCGCAGCACCTTGCCGCCCACGTGGAGGAAGACCTGCGAGGGGCCGGGGTGCTCGGCCAGCAGCTCCTTCAGCCGCGCCAGCCGGCTTTCGGTGAGGGAGTTGAGGGCCAGCCCGACGCGCAACGGCGGTGCGCCCTCGGGGGTGAGCTGGGGGCGGCGCACCTCGAGGCAGGTGAGCTTCGGTTGGTCGTCGCGCGTGTCGAGGCGCGCCTTCACGCACACGATGGCGTCGTCGGCCAGCAGGGCGCCGTACTCCTGCATCACCCGGGGGAACACCCAGCACTCGATGGCCGACTCGAGGTCCTCGAGGAAGAACGTGGCCATCAGGTCGCCGCGCTTGGTGTACCGCCGGCTGAGGTTGGTGACCACCCCGCCCACGCAGCGCACGTCGGCGTCGGGCAGCTCCCGCAGGTCGGCGATCGAGGCGTCGCTCAGCCGGCGCAGGCTGGCCTCCACGCCGAGCAGCGGGTGGTCGCTGATGTACAGCCCGAGCATCTCCTTCTCGGCGGCCAACTTCTGGGCCTTGTCGAACTCCAGGTCGCCGATGGGCACCCGGGTGTCGTCGAAGGCGGCGGGGCCGTCGTCGCCGTCGAGGGCGAACAGGCTCATCACCCCGAGGTCGCGCTCCCGGCGCCGGGCGAGGGTGCGGTCGATGACCTGCTCGAACACCAGGCACAGGCCCTTGCGCGGATGGCCCAGGGAATCGAAGGCGCCCGCCTTGATCAACGACTCCACCGACCGCTTGTTGAGCACGGTGGGGTCCACCCGCTCACAGAAGTCGTAGAAGTCGCGGAACGGGCCGCGTTCCTCGCGCTCGGCCACGATGCGCTCGACGATCCCCTCGCCCACGTTGCGGATGGCCGACAGGCCGAAGGGGATGGCGTCGCCCCGGGCCGTGAAGTCGGAGGCCGACAGGTTGACGTCGGGCACCAGCACCTTGATCCCGAGCGAACGGCACTCCGACAGGTACACCGCCGTCTTGTCCTTGTCGTCCTTCACCGAGGTGAGCAGGGCGGCCAGGTACTCGACGGGGTGGTTGGCCTTCAACCAGGCCGTCTGGTAGGCGATGAGGCCGTAGCCGTACGAGTGGCTCTTGTTGAACGCGTAGTCGGCGAACGGCTCGATGACGTCGAACAGCGCGGTGCCCAGCTCGGCCCCGTAGCCGGTGCGCTCGCAGCCGGCCACGAACTTCTCCCGCTCCTTGGCGATGAGGGCACGGATCTTCTTGCCGCACGCCTTGCGCAGGTTGTCGGCCTCCTCGAGCGAGTAGCCGGCAAAGCGCTGGGCGACCCGCATGACCTGCTCCTGGTAGATCATCAGGCCCTGGGTGTCAGCCAGCATCTCCTCGAGGTCGGGATGCAGGCAGGTGACCGGCTTCCGCCCGTTCTTGCGGTCGGCATAGTCGTTGTGCATGTTGGCCGCCATGGGGCCCGGGCGGTAGAGGGCGACCAGGGCGGCCACGTCGTCGAAGCAGGTGGGGGCCAGCGCGCGCATGAGCGCCCGCATCGGCCCGCCCTCGAGCTGGAACACGCCCACCGACCGCGCCTGGCGCAGCATCTCGAAGGTCGCTTCGTCGTCGAGGGGCACGGCGTCGATGTCGGGGCGGGTGCCCGTCGACTGCTCCACCAGATCGAGGGCCCGCTCGATGACGCTGAGGTTGCGCAGGCCGAGGAAGTCCATCTTGAGCAGGCCCAGCTCCTCCACCCCGTGCATCTCGTACTGGGTGACGATGGGCGCCTGCGCCGGGTCGCCCCCGGGCTCGGGCTTGCGTTGGATGGGCAGGTACTCGGTGAGCGGCGCGTCGGTGATGACGACGGCGGCGGCGTGGATGCCGTCCTGGCGGCGCAGCCCCTCGAGGCCGCGGGCCACCTCGATCACCTTGCGGGCGTCGGGGTCGGCGCCGTACATCTCCCGCAGCTCGGCCGCCATCTTCCACCCGTCGGGGTGGTTGGGGTGCTGCTCCAGGCAGGCGTGCAGCGGGGTGTCGCGCCCCATGATGAGGGGGGGCATGGCCTTGGCCACACGGTCGCCGAGGGCGTAGGGGTAGCCGAGCACGCGGGCGGCGTCGCGCACGGCGGCCCGGGCCTTGATCGTGGAGAAGGTGACGATGTGGGCGACGTGGTCCCAGCCGTAGCGCTCGGCCGCGTAGCCGATGATCTCGCCCCGGTGGCGCTCGTCGAAGTCCATGTCGATGTCGGGCATCTGCTTGCGCCCGGGGTTCAAGAAGCGCTCGAACAGCAGGTCGTAGCGGATCGGGTCGAGGTCGACGATGCGCAGGCAGTAGGCCACGCAGCAGCCGGCCGCCGAGCCGCGCCCGGGGCCGACGCGGATGCCGCGCTCGCGGGCGTGGCGGATGAGGTCCCACACCACCAGGAAGTACGCCGAGAACCCCATGTCGGAGATGACGCCCAGCTCGCTCTCGATGCGCTGGGCCACGCTGCCCGGCAGGGGGTCGCCGTAGCGGGCGCGGGCGCCTTCGAGGGTGAGGTGGCGGAGGTAGGCGTCGTCGTCGTCGAAGCCGGGCGGGAGGGGGAAGCTCGGGAGCTTGGGCTTGCCGAACTCGATCTCCACCTGGGCCCGCTCGGCCACCCACAGCGTGTTGTCGCACGCCTCCGGCACCTCCGAGAACAGCGAGCGCATCTCGGCCGCCGACTTGAGGTAGTGCTCGTCGCCCTCAAAACGGAACCGCTTGTCGTCGGCCAGCGTGGCGCCGGTCTGCACGCAGAGCAGCGCGTCGTGGGCTACGGCGTCGTGACGGTGGGTGTAGTGGCTGTCGTTGGTGACCAGCAGCGGAGCACCGAGGCGCCGGGCGATGTCGACGAGCTGCGGGTTGGTCTTGTGCTGCTTGGCCAGGCCGTGGTCCTGGAGCTCCACGAACAGGTGCTCGCGCCCGAAGATGTCCTGCAGGCGGCCGGCCAGGGCCGTGGCACCCTCGACGTCGCCCCGGAGCAGCGCCTGGAGGACGACCCCGCCGAGGCAGCCGGTGGTGGCGATCACGCCCTCGTGGTGGCGCTCAAGCAGCTCCCAGTCGAGGCGGGGCTTGTAGTAGTACCCCTCCAGGTACGCGGCGCTCGACAGCTTCATCAGGTTCCGGTAGCCGCCGGTCGTCTCGGCCAGGAGGGTGAGGTGGTAGTAGAGCTTCTCGCCCTCGTCGGCGTCGCCACCGGTGTCGTCGACCCGGCCCCGGCGCACCGGCCGCTCGTGGCGGCTCTCGCCGGCCATGTAGGCCTCGGTACCGATCACCGGCGTGATGCCCGCGGCCCGGCACTCCTTGTAGAAGTCCAGGACGCCGTACATGTTCCCGTGGTCGGTGATGCCGAGGGCGGGCTGCCCGTCGGCCGCGGCGGCGGCGATGACCTCACGCACGCGAGCGGCCCCGTCGAGCATGGAGAACTCCGTGTGCACGTGGAGGTGGCAGAACGAGCTCGCCACGGGTTGCGCCCCTCCCCTGTGTCGTCCACACCCCTGTGGAAAGAGTTACACGACTGTCATTTGGAGGCTAGCAGCGGGGAGACGGGCGTGCCGCCCGTCCCCCCGCGCGCGTGCCTGGCACTCCGGCCATGCCCTAGTGTCGTTTTTCTCGATTGAGGACGGGTTCGAGGACCAGGGCCGACGCGGCGACCGGGAGGGCTCATGCGACAGACGGACACCGGCCACAGGGGAGGACGACCGGCGATGCCGGGGGGGACGGTGCTGGTGGCGGCCGTCGCGCCAGAGCTGCGGGCCCAGCTCCGGGGACCACTCGAGGGCCACGGACACCGGGTGCTCGAGGCCCAGGACGCCGACGAGGCGCTCGCTGCGCTGCGCCGGCGCCGGCCCGACGCCGTGGTGGTCGAGGCGGCGTTGGCCGAACGATGGCAGGCGGCGGCGACGACGGCCGCCCGGGCCACCGGCGCGGACGTGCCCGTGGTGGTGCTCACCGGCGGTGACATGGAAGGTGTCGGCGTCCGCTTCGCCCACGACGTGCTGCGCACGCCGGTCCACCCCGACGAGCTCGTCCTCCGGGTGGCCGCCGCCGTGCGCACCGCCAGGCTGGGCGAGGAGCTCAGGCGCCGGGACCAGGACCTGGAGCACCTCACCAGGACGGACGCGCTGACCGGGCTGTACAACCGCCGCCACCTCGACGAGCAGCTGCGGGCCCTCGGTGCCTCGGCGTTCCGTCACCGCCACCCGCTCGCCGCCCTCATGGTGGACATCGACGAGTTCCGCCGGGTGAACGAGGCGGGCGGCCACGCCCTCGGCGACGCCGTGCTGTGCGTCGTGGCGGCGCGCCTCGGCTCCTCCATGCGCCTCGAGGACGTCCTCGGGCGGTGGGGCGGTGAGGAGTTCCTCGTCCTGGCGCCCTTCACCCGCGTCGACGACGCCGCCGTCCTCGCCGAGCGCCTGCGGGCGCGGGTGGGGGACGACCCGGTGCAACTGGGCGAGGGGTCGGTGGTGCCGGTGACGGTCAGCGTGGGCGTGGCGGCCGGCGACGGGAGTGACCCCGAGGGCATCGTGCAGGCGGCCGGCGTCGCTCTGTACCGAGCCAAGCAGAACGGTCGCGACCGCGTGGAGCGCGCCGCGTCGACGGCGCCGGCTCCCGGCTGACCCCTACAGGTACCCCGGAGGGCGACCGCCCGGCGTGGACCCGTCGCCGCCTCGGGGCAGGCCGCGCTGGCGCATCTCGTCGAGTTGGGCGCGGGCAGCCATCTGCTGGGCGAACAGCGTGGCCTGGATCCCGTGGAACAGCCCCTCCAGCCAGCCCACCAGCTGGGCGTGGGCCACCCGCAGCTCGGGCTCCGATGGGGCGGCCTCTGCCGAGAACGGGGGGGTCATCCTGGCCAGCTCCTCGCGCAGGTCGGGCGACAGGGTGGTCGCCAGCTCGCTCACCGACGTCTCGTAGACCTCGCGCAGCCGGCTGCGCCCCGCCTCGTCGAGGGGCGCCTGGCGCACCTCCTCCAAGAGCTGCTTGATCATCGAGCCGATGCGCATGACCTTGGCCGGCCGATCCACGGTCTCGCCGGCTTCCTGCTCGGTGGCCGCCTCGGCGCCGAGCACGGTGACCGCCGGGTCGGAGGGGAACTCAGGGGGAGGGGTCGACACCATGCCCTCATCCTTCCCCGTCGCCGCCCCGGTGCACCAGCAGGGGGACGAGGGCCTCGGCCGAGGTGAGCGACCCGTGCCGGCACACCAGGCGCGACTCCCCGGTGTCGGCGGGGTCGAGGAAGGCCAGGGGCGCGAAGGGGACGAGGGCCACGTCGCCCAGGCGGTCCTCGGCGCCCGGCGCCACCGGGGCGCCCAGCCACCCACCGTCCACCACCTCCCGCCGGGTGACCACCCACGCCACGTCCCCGTAGCGCCGGCGGGCGGCGTCGGCCAGGCGGTCCGCCGTCCCCGGCCGGGCGTGGAGCCACCGGAAGCGCCCCTCCCCGGACAGCAGGTCGACGTCGCCCATCAGCTCGGCG
The DNA here is from genome assembly GCA_030773495.1 of Actinomycetota bacterium. GTDB lineage: Bacteria > Actinomycetota > Acidimicrobiia > Acidimicrobiales > JALYMX01. Next base: position 9,232 of record JALYMX010000204.1, read on the forward strand.
TCGAGGCCCTCGGCGGCGTCGCCCACCTGCACCTGGCCGTGGTCCGAGGTGACGACGAGGGCGGCTCCCGGCGGCAGCGCGTCGACCACGTCGCCGACCAGGCCGTCGGTGGCGGCCAGCTCGGCGTCGTAGTGCTCACCGAAGCCGTGGGCGTGGGCGGCCTTGTCGATACCGTCGTAGTACGCGTAGACGAACCGCTCCCCGGCGCGCAGCAGGTGGCGCAACTCCACGGCCAGGCTCGACGGGAGGCGCCACCCGTGGAAGCGGGCGCCGGCCAGGTGGGCTGCGGTGAAGCCGGTGGCGCCGAACTCGGCCCGCGTCACCACCGGAGGCTTCGTGCCGGCGAAGACCGGCCGGGTCTGGAAGCGATCGGGCGGGACCAGCTGGCGAGCGTCGCCGGCCGCGGTGGTCCAGCGCAGCACATTGAGCACGGCGTTGCCGTCGATGCGCACGCGGTACCCGACGACGCCGTGGGCGGCGGGCGGGAGGCCGGTGGTGATCGAGGTGAGCGCCGTGGCGGTGGTGGTCGGCGCGACGGACGTGATCGGTCCACCGTCCATGCCGGCCAGCACCGGCGCCATCCCCCGGCGCTCCACCAGCTGCTCCCAGCCCAAGCCGTCGAGGACGAGCAGCACGACCTGGCGCGCCGTGTGCAGTGCCGCCGGCATCCACGCCCGTGCCGGGGCGTCGCCGTCGAGCAGCGCGGGCACGATCGAGGTGATGCAGGCGCCGCCGTAGTCCGGGAGCACCGGGTCGGGACGGACCGGTGACACGCCGAGACCTTAACGGCCTCCACGACTCGCGCCGCCCCACGGCCGTACCATGGGAGGAGTGAAGGTGTCGACGAGAGGCGACTACGCGAGCCGTGCGCTGCTCTCGCTCGCCCTGCACGCCGACTCGGGGCAGCCCACCTCGGTGCGCGACGTGGCTGAGCGCACGGGCCTTCCCCAGCCGTACCTCGAGCAGATCCTCCTCGCCCTCAAGGGGGCCGGCCTGGTGCGTTCGAAGCGCGGCGTGGGCGGCGGGTACGTCCTCGCCCGCGACCCGGCCGAGATCACCCTCGGCCAGATCGTCAGCGCCGTCGACGGGCCGATCGTGGCCGGCGACTTCGGCGAGCCCCACCAGAACGGCGCCTGCGACCACGAGGGCCAGTGCGTACTGCTCACCGTGTGGGCGGAGGTGGGCCGGCACATGCGCAGCCACCTCGACTCGTTCAGCCTGGCCGACCTCGTCGCCTGGGCCCAGGGCCGCACCGACGCGCCGCTCCAGCAGCTGGCCTGAGCCGGCCCCACCTCACGGCCACTTCATCCGAACGACGCCAGGACGTCGAGCAGGTCGGCGGGCAGCTCCGACGAGAACGACAGGCGCTGGCCCGAGGCCGGGTGGTCGAAGGCCAGCCGGTGGGCGTGGAGGAAGGGCCGGGGTGACAGGCGGGCCACGCGCTCGCCGCCGTAGCGGCGGTCGCCGACCACGGGGTGACCGATGGCGGCCAGGTGGACGCGGACCTGGTGCGTCCGCCCCGTCTCCAGACGGCACTCGAGCAGGGTCGCCGGCGCCGGCGAGGCGAAGCGCCGCCGCACCTCGTAGCGGGTGCGGGCCTCGCGCC
>JALYMX010000205.1 GCA_030773495.1 Actinomycetota bacterium
GCTCGGCCTGGTAGATCGAGCCCACCGCCTTGGCCCAGTCGTGGAGGGGGTTGGCGTCGAAGGCGACGTGCGAGCCGTCCAGGCGGCGCACCAGGTTGGCGATCAGGCAGTGGGTGTGCAGCTGGGGGTCGCCCTCCCGGGAGGTGCGGTGGGCGAAGGTGGCCGCCGCGAACCCGGTCGTGGCCACCCGCCGGCGCACGCCCTTGACCTGCTGGCGGGCCACGGCCGCCTTGTCCTCCAGGAACGACACGGCCACCCCCACCGCCTCGGTGTGGCAGCGGGTGACGACCGAGGGCACCTCCGGCGACCCCAGGGCCCACAGCAGCGACGCCGACTTGGGGGCGGAGAAGGTGGCGTCGAAGGCGGCCACCTTGCGCTCGGGGCGACCGGCCAGCAGGTGCTCGCCGGTGAGCGGATGATGGCCCTCGACCAGGGCCCGGAGCTGGTCGGCGTCGACCACGCCCTCCAGGCCCAGCTCGGCGGCGAAGCGGCCGGCCCACACGCCGGGCGCCTCCCCCACCCCGGCGTAGTACTCGTCGATGCCGAGGGCCACCGAGGAGATGAGGTACTCGGGGTCGCGCAGCGCGGTGAGGGTCAGCATCGGCTCAGCGCCGCGGGTCCCGCCGCCTCCTCGAAGAGGTGGCAAGTGTCTGTCGAGGTTGGGGTTCGGGGGATCGAGGGAGGGGTGGAGGCGGGGAGGGTTGGGAGGAGGACGTGTGGGGTGGTGGTCATCATGAGTGTCGGAGGTGTTGGTCGAGGGTGGGGTCGATGGCGGGGAGGGGCGAGCACGTCGAGCTGCTGGTGGTCCTGAACGCGCCCGGGCCGGCGTATGGAGCGCGTCGGCCGCGTAGCGACCGCAGCCTCGGTACCGGGTCGGACCTCGGCCGCCATGGCCCTTCTGCCGCACGTGGCCACACCGCACCTGGTGCGTCCGCACGTGGTGCGTCGGTGCATGTCCGCGCCGGCGTCGAGCCGCGCGTGCCCACCACCTCGATGCTCGCCGGTGGAACCAGCCGGTAGATCGACAGGCCGAATCGCCCGGCCGGCCCCGGCTGGCGGTCGTGGGCCACCAAGCCGAGCGAGCGCAGCCGGACAAGGGCCTTGTCCGCTGACCCGGGTGAGACGCCGAGGTTTTCGGCCAGCTGGCGGGCGCTGGTGGCGGCCAGCAGGCGCCCGTCCCCGTCGTCGTTGGCGTCGCGCGCCACATCCTCCAGCACTACCCATTCGAGGGGCGTCAGCGACCGCCGGAGCAGCCGGGACGCCCCGGACATCACGACAGCGGAGGCGGCCGTCGCCGCCGCATCGGTCGACTCGCCCAGCTCCGCCACCACTACCGCCGGCGACTCCGCCCGCCGTCGATGCCACGGAGCCGGCTGACTGGCTCGGGCGCTGGCGGATCGGCGGCCAGCAGTTGCTCCAGCCTTGCCCGCGGCACCCGCAGGCAGCGCCCGAGGCGCACCACCGGCAGACCCTCGGCCCCGCCCGTGGCCAGGTAGCGGGCCGCCAGTTCGTAGGCCAGGCGTCGCCCTATCCGCAGGGCGGCGGCGGCCTCCTCCACGGTGAGCACGTCGGGAAGTTCCCCGAGCACCGTCGTCGCAGGTCGATGCGCGCAACCACCCCAGTGAAGTTACGCCGTTGTGATACTCCTATCAACGCGTAGAATGGATGCTCGATGTGCTCATGGACACCAGCGAACACGTACGCGCACCAACGAACACTCACGGACACCTGATGGACCCAAAAAAATCTTCTCCGGGACGCCCAAAGAGGACCGCCTCGGCCCGTTACCGGGGCATGGACCCCAACCAGGTGGTGGCCTACAACCTGGCCCGGGCCCGCCAGCTGCGGGGCTTGACCCAGGACGAGGCCGCCGCCGCCCTGGAGCCCTACCTGGGCGTGCGCTGGTCCAACGCCAGCTGGTCCCAGGCCGAACGTTCGGTGATGGGCAAGTTCGTGCGCCGCTTCGACGCCGAGGAGATCGTGGCCTTCGCCCGAGCCTTCGAGCTTCCGGTGACCTGGTTCTTCCTTCCACCGCCGGCGTGGAAGGACGGGGCGCCGGTCAAGCTCACCACCGCCGACGCCCGCCGTTTCGGCGCCGAGCTGGCGCTGCTGGTCGACCTGGTGTTCGGCGATGGGGACGACCAGCGCGCGTTGCTGGACGCCCGCCTGGCCGAGTTCTTCGACGTTCTCAGCTCCGACGGCCTCACGGCTGCGCAGGAGCGCACAGCCGCCGCCGCCGCCCTGCGCACGGACGCGGTGGTCCGCCACCGCCTCGGGGACATGCAGCGGTGGGAGGGGTGGCTGCGTACCGTTGCTGACCGGCTGGAAGCGCTACGGACGCTCGCCGGGGCGGGCGAGGGAGAGGAGATGACGGGATGAGGGGCACGGTCATCAAGCGGGGCAAGACGTGGTCGGTCGTCGTCGACCTCGGCCGAGACGCAGCCGGCCAGAGGGTGCGCAGGTGGCACTCGGGCTACCGGACGCGCAAGGAGGCCGAGCGGGCCCGGGTGGAGCTCCTCGGGCGCCTCGACCAGGGAACCTACGTAGCTCCCACGAGGCTGACGCTCGGTCGCTTCCTCACCGACGAGTGGCTGCCGGCGAAGCGCTCCACGGTGAAGGAGACGACCCTCGCTTCCTACGAACTGCACGTGAACAAGCATCTGGTTCCTGCCCTCGGCGGCCTTGCGTTGGTGGCCGCAACGGCTCCCCGACTCAACGCCTTCTACGCCGTCCTACTGAACGCCGGGCGCCGGGACGGCCGCGGTGGGCTGGCCCCGAAGACCGTCCGAAACATCCACGGCACGTTGCACAAGGCCCTGGAGGACGCGACCCGCTGGGGCCTGCTCGCCCGAAACCCGGCGGCTCACGCCGATCCGCCGAAGGCGCCGGCCGCGGAGATGACCGTCTGGAGTCCGGACCAGGTGAAGGTGTTCCTCGACTCCGTTCGCGGCGACCGGCTCTTTGCGGCGTGGATGCTGGGCGCCACAACCGGCATGCGGCGGGGCGAGGTCCTCGGCCTGCGCTGGTCCGATGTGGACCTCGCGGCGGCACGCGTCAGTGTCCGCCAGATTCGCACCGTGGCCCGCTACAAGGTCTCCACGACGACACCCAAGACGGCGAAGGGAACGCGCACGATCGCCCTCGACCCCGCCACTGCGGCTGCCTTGCGCGCTCACCGCACGGCCCAGAAGGCCGAACGCCTGGCGTGGGGCGCTACCTACGACAACGCCGGCGACCTGGTCTTCGCCCGGGAGGACGGCTCCGCCATCCACCCGGAGAGGTTCAGCGGCTGGTTCGCGCAGCACTGCCGGCGATCGGGGCTGCCGGCGGTCAGGCTGCACGACGTCCGCCACGCCTACGTCACCGCGCTCCTGTCCGCCGGGGTGCCGCTCAAGGTGGTCAGCCAGCGGGTCGGCCACGCGTCCCCGACGGTGACCATGACCATCTACCAGCACGTCCTCTCCGGCGACGATGAGGCGGCGGCGGCCGTGGGCGCCAGGGTCATCCTGGGTCAGGAATAGCCCCCGGCGCTCCACCCACTGGCACTTAGTGGGTTCGCCAGGCGGCATGTGGCCGACCCCTACGGCAGCAGCGTCAGCGCCTCCACGTGGCTCGGACGCACGACCGTGAAGTGGCGGTGGTCGAGCGTCGCCACTGCGTCGAAACCGAGACGCTCGGCCGCGGTGACAACCGAGGCGTCGGTCCCACCGAGGGGTAGGTCCGAGTAGCGCCGGACCAGCTCGGCGATGCGGACGACGTCCTCGGCGACCAGCTGTTCCACGCGGAACCGGTCGCTCTGGAGCATCCTGAAGAAGTCGGCCTCGGCCGCGGCCCCCAGGTGGGTGCCGACGAGGTAGCTGACCTCAGCCACGACCATGGCCGGCACGACGAACGGCGGCTGGCTCGACCGCAGGAGCTCGACACAGCGGAGGTGGTCACGATCCTTGCTGTTGGCGGCCGCGTAGATCGGACCCGTGTCGAGGAGGAGGGCTATCGGCCGAACCCTTCGGCGAGGAGGTCATCGATGTGGGCCGACTGGGCGTCTTCGTTGCCGTACCGGCCGAGCCACGCCAGCGGATCCTCCTCGAAGTCGGCGGCCGGCTCTGACGCGTTCCGGGCCAGGTACTCCTCGACCGCACGCGCAGCCAGTACCTCGGGCGCCAGACCTGCGATCGCGGCCCGACGCTCGAGCCGAGCAGCGACCTCGTCGGCAAGATCGACGTTGAACGACGTCATGCGTGAAGCGTACCGGCGAAGGAAGGCCCCGCGCCGCCCCACGGACGAGCCCTGCGTGCAACCCATTTGCAACCCAAATGCAACCCAAATGGTTGCAACGGGGGGTTACGGGGGGACACGGGTCGACACGGCTCTCGCACAAAGTGCCTGGTCAGAGCCACAAAACGCCATTCGGCGCCGCGAGCGGAAACCGCCAACGCCGGGTTTAGGTCCCGGTGCCGCAAGGCATGGAGGTTCGAGTCCTCTCGCCCGCACCGCCCGGCGGTCTCACACCGGGTGCAGCCGCTCGACCTGGCCGAGTCCGTCGGATGCGCC
>JALYMX010000206.1 GCA_030773495.1 Actinomycetota bacterium
GTCGCCGCCTTCGCCGCCGCCTTCGCCGCCGTGGGGCTGGCGCCCATGCACGTCGAGCTGCGCCGCCACGCCTGCACGGTGGTGCTGGTCGAAGCGGTGCTGGTCGCCGCGCTGTTCTCCCTCGGTCCGGGCGGCGTGGTGCTCGCGGCCACATGCGGCGAGGCCGTCGCCTGCTGCGCCTCGCGCCAGCAGCGACTCAAGCTGGTGTTCAACGTCACGTGCGTAGCGGCCGCCTCGGCCGTCGCTGCCGCCATGTTCGGCGCCCTGGCGGTCGCCGGCCCGGACCACCCCTCGTCGTGGACGGCGGCGGGCGTGGCCGCCGCCTCCTTCGCCGCGGTGAACCTCGTCGCCATCGCGTCGGTCCTGTCACTCGGCGAACGCCGCCGGGTCACGGAGGTGCTCGGTGCGTCGGCGGCGAGCGCCATGGCCGCGTCCGGCGCCTCGGCATCGCTCGGCCTGGCCGCCGTGGTCCTGTTCGCCGTCAACCCGTTCGGGCCCGTCCTCCTCGTGCCCCTCGTGGCCGCCGTCGTCGTCGGCACCCGCCGGCTGGCCCTCCAGTCGGCCGAGCGGCTGCGCTTCCAGCGACTGTACGAGGCGTCCGCCCGCTCCGGGTCGCTCGACGGGTTCGAGGGGGCGCTCGCTACGGTCGCCACCGAGGCCCGGGGTCTCGTCACCGGCTCCGCCGCCGTCTGCGTGGCTCGGGGCGGCGACGGGCGCTGGGTGGGCGTCGTGGTCGACGACGACGGGCCACGGCCGGCGAGCGACCAGGCCGCGAGGATCGTCGGTGATCTGTCGTCCACGCTGTCCACCGGCGCCTACGACCTCGCCCGCCTCCCCCGCGCCGCCCGCTCGGCCCTCCCGCCCGGCGTGCGCCTGCTCCTCACCACCCCCCGCCCCGACGCCCGCGTCGACGTCGTGCTGGCCGTCGTGAGGGAGATCGCCGCCGACGGCCACGACGGGCGGCGCGTCGACGTGCTGTCGGCCTTCGCCGGCCACGCCGCCCTCACGGTCGCCAACGCCCTGCTCTACGCCGAGGTGGAGGAGGCCCTGCGCCATCAGGTGGACGTCAATCGCCACAAGGGCGAGTTCCTCGCCGCCGTCTCCCATGAGCTGCGCACCCCGCTCACCAGCGTCCTCGGCGCCATTGGCACCCTCCGCCGGGTAGGTGACCGGCTCGACGCGGCCCGGCGCGACCAGCTGCTGGGCATGGCCCTGGACCAGGGCGCCCGTCTCAACCGCCTCATCGAGGAGCTGCTCCTGGTGGCCGCCGGCGAGCGCGGCGGGATGGTGGCGGCGCCCACCCCGGTGGCCGTGGAGCCGCTGGTCCGCTCGGTGCTCGACGACCTGGCCGGGCGTGACGAGGGCCGGCTCTCCTGCGACGCCTCCACCGCCGGCGTGGCCCACACCGACGGCCTCAAGCTGCGCCGCCTGCTCACCGAGCTGGCCGAGAATGCCTTGAAGTACGCCCCCTGCGGGCCGGTGGAGATCCGGGCCGCCCGGACCGCCGGCGACCTCGTCGTGGAGGTGGCCGACCTCGGCCCCGGCGTGCCGCGGGAGGATCGGGAGCGGGTGTTCGAGCGCTTCGTGCAGCTCGACCAGTCGGCCACCCGCCGACGGGGCGGGACGGGGATCGGGCTGTACCTGTGTCGCCAGTTGGCGTCCCACCTCGGAGGGTCGCTGGTGCTCGACGAGCGTCCCGGCGGCGGCTGCCTCGCCGTGCTGCGGGTCCCCCACGGTGGGCCAGCTGGCGCCGCCGACGCCGGCGCTGAACAGGCCACCTCGCTGGCGCCGGCTCCCGCCGGGTAGGCCGGCGAGGAGCCGCGGGCCCGCCCTCCCACCCGGTGGGGCATGCTGCCCGGGTTGGTCGGCGCGTTGTCGCGCGTCACGGCATCGGAGGCGACATGGACCTGATCGAGCACACCAGCGAGGAGCGCCTGGGCCGGGAGGAGGCCGCCCGGCGACTACGGGAGCTGGCCGACGAGCTCTCGCGTCACAACGAGGTCCCCTTCGTCCGGGATGGCGTCCGGTACTCGGTGAAGGTGCCGAACGAGGTCACCTACAGCTTCGAGATCGAGGTGGGCGAGAGCGGGTCGGAGATCGAGGTCGAGCTCAAGTGGTGAAGGTCACGCGGCGGCGAGACGGCCCCGCGTCCGGGCGACGACACGGTCGCGCTCGGCGGCGGGGAACGGCGCCGGCGCGCTGGCCAACCAGAGCAGCATCACCCGGTCCCGGGCCGCGAGGGCGACCAGGTCGACGTACGCCGGCACGAGGGCGTCCGCCGTTGCGCCGCCGAAGCTGATGCGATGGGCCGCTCCCTCGCCTGGGCCCGCTTCGAGGGCGAGCGGGGTGGCGGTCGAGCCGAGGAAGGTGGCCTCCCCCTGTCCGACCATCACGCCCGTCCCCACGGCGTGCGCGAACGAGGACGCGAACTCGGCGGAGGCGACGACGGCGAAGGCTCGACGGGCTGCGGCCTCGTCGGCGAGCACGACGGCGGTGGAGTAGGCGAGGAGGGCCGGAGGACGCACGAAGGCCGGCGAGTCGGCCACGGCCCGGACGTGCTGCTCGGGAAACCGAGACGCGAGGAGCACGCCGAGGCCTGCCTCGTCACCGGGCTCTCCCGGGCGGTCGGCGTCGCAGAGCTCCCGCCAGCCGGCGTCGAGGAGATCCTCGGGACGCAGCACCAGTGGCGCGGCCGGGCCGTCGTCGGCCCGCGGGGTCACGGCGGCGCGAGCCTGAGCACAGGACCGCTCAGGGACAGGACGTAGAGCTCGCCCGCCTGGTCCTCGCCGAATGAGCTCACGTTGTCCACCTGCAGGTCGAGCGGCGCGGCGCGAAACCGTCCTGCTCCGTCGGACCTGAGGCCCATCAGCTGCCCTCGGCAGAAGTCGGCGAAGACGTAGGTCCCCTGCAGCGCGGGAAGTTGGGCGCCCCGGTAGACGTACCCGCCCGTCACGGCGCAGTTGCCGTTCGCCGTGCGGTACTCGTGGACGGGGTCGACGGCGCCGGGCGGGCGTCGCCCCCGCACCGGCGTCGTTCCCTCGAGACGGCTCCAGCCGTAGTTCTCGCCGCCGGTGGACGAGCCGGGGACACGGTCCACCTCCTCGCGGGCGTTCTGGCCCACGTCGCCGATCCACAGGTCCTTCGTGGTGCGGTCGAACGAGAAGCGCCACGGGTTGCGCAGGCCGTACGCCCAGATCTCGGGACGGGCGCCGGCCCGGCCGGCGAACGGGTTGCCGGGGGGCACCGTGTAGGGCTGCGAGGTCGAGGGGCGGGGATCGATCCGCAGCAGCTTGCCCAGCAGCGTGTCGAGGCGCTGGGCGTTGTCCATCGGGTCGTTGCCGCTCCCTCCGTCCCCGAGGCCGACGTAGAGCAGGCCGTCAGGCCCGAACGTGAGCTGCCCGCCGTTGTGGTTGGCGAAGGGCTGGTCGACGACGAGCAGCTCGCGGCGCGAGGAGGGGTCGACCCGGCCGTCCGCAACGGCGTACTCGACGACGCGCGTGTCGCCCGCCCGGTCGGTGTAGTTCACGTAGACGTGGGTGCCGGCGGGGGCGAAGGCCACCCCGAGCAGGCCCTGCTCGCCCCCCTTGGACACCTCCCCGCTCAGGTCCAGCACGGGTGTCGGATCGACGGCACCCCCGCGCACCACTCTGAGCCGCCCGCCCTTCTCGGCCACGTACAGGGCGTCCTCGCCGGCCCGCACGGCCAACGCCACCGGCTGGGCCAGCTCGGCGACGGGGACGAGCCGCAGGGCGACGCCCTCCGGCCCCCGGCCGGCGG
>JALYMX010000207.1 GCA_030773495.1 Actinomycetota bacterium
AGCAGGAGGTGGAGGCCACGGTCGACGCCCTGACCTCGCTGCTCGAGCCGCTCCTCATCGTCGTGATGGGTGGCGCCGTGGGCGGCATGGTCGTGGCCCTCTACATGCCGATGTTCAACATCATCAACCTGATCAAGTAGCGCTCCATCTTCCACAGCGGAGGGGTCGCGGCGTTTCGCCCGCGGCCTCTTCGTCGCGTCACGGGCCCGACGGGAAAATCCTCGGGCCGTTCCCTCAAGTCGCCGCCGCCAGACGGCGATACCCATGGTGCGAGCAGTCTCCTGACAAGGGCAAACCCACCGAGAGGCGGGGACGCAATGCCACGGGGCCGCACCTCACAACGACGTGAGGAGGCCAGCCGGGCTACCTGGAGGACCGCACCGGGTGATGTCCGGTCGGGCCGGCGGGGAGCGGGATCGGCTCGTGCCATCCATTGACATCAAACCCACAAGGAGAACCAACCAATGCTGGACATGCTCCGCAAGCGGCGGGACCAGGAGGAGGGCTTCACCCTCATCGAGCTGATGGTCGTCGTGCTGATCATCGGCATCCTGCTCGCCATCGCCGTACCGACGTTCCTCAAGGCCCAGACCAACGCCAAGAGCAAGGCCGCGACGTCGAACCTGCGCTCCGCTCTGAGCGGCGCCAAGACGGTGTACGCCGACACGAACACGTACGACTCGGCGACCGTCGACGCGTCGGCGCTGCGCTCGGCCGAGCCGTCGCTGCAGTGGGTGGCGGGTGCCACGGGCTCCGCCAGCCCGGAGCAGATCGCCTTCGCCGGCACGCTCAATGAGCTGACCATGGCCGTGAAGTCCAAGAACGGCGACTGCTTCTTCATCCGCGACAACGTCGACCCGGCCTCGGCCAACGTCGGCACCTATTACGGCCGCATCAACGGCGTGAGCACGAACTGCCTCACCTCGGCCACGCCGACCTACAACAAGTCGGCGTCGGAGGGCTGGAAGTAAGACCGGCACTCCAGCGTTCGAGCGGGAGGGGCTTCGGCCCCGCCCGCTTTTCGCGTTCCTCTAGTCTCCCGCCGGTGACCGCCTTCCTCGTCGCCGCCTGCGCCGTCCTCGGGCTCGTCGTCGGCTCGTTCCTCAACGTGGTGATCCACCGGGTGCCGAGGAAGGAGTCGATCGTCCGGCCCCGCTCCCGCTGCCCAGGCTGTGGGAACGAGCTGGCGGCCCGGGACAACGTCCCGGTGGTGTCCTGGATCCTGCTCAAGGGCCGGTGCCGCACCTGCGCCGAGCCCATCTCCGCCCGCTACCCGGTCGTCGAGCTGGTGACGGCCGGCGTGTTCGCCGCCACCGCCCTCCGCCTCGGCGCCGACGCCGCCCTCCCCGCCTTCCTGGTGGTCATGGCCGGGCTGGTGGCCATCTCCGCGGTGGACCTCGAGCGGTTCATCGTGCCCAACCGCATCCTCTACCCGACGCTGTTCCTGGCCGCCCCGCTGCTCCTGGTGGCCGCCGCCGTCGACGGTGACTGGTCGAGCGTGCGCACGGCGGCCATCGGGGGCGCCGCCGGGTGGGCCCTGCTGCTCGTGGTCCACCTCGTCTCGCCGGCGGGGATGGGCTTCGGCGACGTGCGTCTGGCCGGCCTGATCGGGATGATGCTCGGGTGGCTCTCCGTGGGCCACCTCTTCGTTGGCCTGTTCCTGGCCTTCCTGGCTGCCGCCGTGGTCGGCGTGACCCTCATCGCCGTGGGCGTGAAGGGGCGCAAGGACAAGGTGCCGTTCGGGCCGTTCCTGGCCGCCGGCGCCCTGCTTGCCGTGCTGTTCGGGAACCCCATCCTCGACTGGTACCGCGTCTGACCCTCGCGCTGCGGCAATCTCGGCACGGTGGGGACCGGATGGCGACCCGAGACGTGCCGAGAACGTAAAGCCCTCAACGGGATCGCTCCTCGTGCCGACACCCCAGGGGACATGCGACGCCTCCTGCGCTCCGCACCGCCCGCTCGCCCCGACGAGGGCGGCTTCACCCTCGTCGAGATGAGCATCTCCATGGCACTGATGGCGGTGATCGCCCTCGCCCTGGCCGGCGTGCTGCACTCCGGGCTCCGGGCGCTCGGGGCGGCCAAGGCCCGGGCCCAGGGGAACGACGTGGCCACCCAGGGCATCGAGGACCTTCAGCGCTTCGACTTCAACAACCTGGGCCTGTGCGGGGACTACAGCCCCGCTCCCCACACCCCACCTGCGGGGTTGAGCGACCGGGTCGGGCTCAACTGCCCGAGCACGCTTCCCTCCTACGACTGCAACACGGCGGTGGGCGGCAGCGTGGCATTGGCCCAGTACACCTGCCGGCGCAACAACATCGACTACACCGTCCGTCGGTACGTGGCGTGGGTCGACCCGCTGCACACCACGAAGCGCCTGGCCGTGTACGTGGACTGGGACGACCTCACCGGCCGCCACCAGGTCTCCCAGCAGAGCTCCCTGCGAGCTCCGGACCAGGCGGCCATCCTGGGCCTGGCCCCTCCCGCCTTCTCGACCGCCACGCCTCCGGCGGCCTCCACGTCCCCGAGCCCCGTCGTCCTGGCGTCCGACGGGACGCTGCCCTCCGGCTCGAGCATCACCCTCAACGCCACCACGCAGAACCTGCACGGGACGACCTCCACGACCTACGGGTCGGGCATCCCCACGCCCCGCAGCGCCGGCGACCGCTTCACCATCAGCGTCGGCTCCGCCACCGGCTTCCCCGGGTACAACGGCTACCCGGTGAAGATCGCCGGCGAGGCGTTCACGGTTCTCGCCGGTGCCGGTACCACCTCGTGGCTGGTGGCCGCCGAGGCCACCTCCAGCACCACGATCAGCACCGGGTCGACGGTGGTCTTCGAGGGCGACCGGGTGTACGGCAACTTCGAGACGGTCG
>JALYMX010000208.1 GCA_030773495.1 Actinomycetota bacterium
CGCCTGCTCACCGCCTCAGGCTCGGCCGGGAGGCGGCCGACCCTCGGCGCCGGCCAGGCCACCCGCACCGGCCCCAACGGCGAGCGTCTCTACGACACCGCCGACGTCGCCGCCGCCCTTCGCATCACCCGGCGGGAGGCCGAGGCGTTGCTCGACGCCGGCGACCGGCGCTCCCAGGCCGACCCCTCGCCAGAGGAAACGACAAGAGGGACCGAGCCCGAGGGCAGCTACCTCGTCTCCCACGCCGATGCCGACGGCGAGCGGTGGGTGACGGGCGTCGAGCTCGACCGCTGCGAGGACGCCCGGGCGCTCGGCACCGAGCCTGAGGTCGTCGCCGCCGGCGGGAAGCCGACCGACCAGCTGTCCCTCGTTGAGGCGGCCCGGCTGGCCGGCGTGACGGCGCAGTACCTGCGGGGGCTGTGCCGGCGGTGGGAGACCCACCGCGACCGCATCACCGCCGAGGTGGCCGAGGGCAAGGTAACGAAGCGGGCGTACGTCGTCGCCCACCGGGGCACCAAGCGGCAGTGGGTCATCACCCGGGGCGAGCTGGTGGCCTTCTTGGAGCGCCGCACCGCCCCCGCTGTCCGGGTCGGCTACGACCTCACCCTCACCACGGAGAAGTCCCTCGGCGTCCTCGCCGGCCTGGGCGGCGAGGAAATCCGCGGCGCCGTTCTGGACGCCATCCAGGCCGGCAACGACGCCGGCTTGGCCTATCTCGAGTACCACGGCAGCGCCGGGCGGTCCCGGGGTAGCGAGGTCCTGGCCCGGGGGCTCACGATCGCTTCGTTCCGCCACGTGACCAGCCGGGCGCTCGACCCGTTCCCGCACCACCACAACCTGGTGGCCAACGCCGTCGTCGACGAGTACGGGACCCGCCGGGCGCTCGACGGCCGGGGCCTGTACCTCAACGCCCGGGCGGCCTCGGCCCTGGCCACCGCAAAGATGCGCCACCAGCTGAGCTCCGCCCTCGGCGTGGGGTGGCGCCGGCGGCCGTCGGGCAGCTGGGAGATCGACGGAATCTCCGAGGAGGTGCTCCGGGAGTTCTCGCGCCGGCGCAACGAGATCGAAGACGCCCTGGCCGAGCTGGAGGCGGCGATCGGACGGCGGTCCAACCTCGACGAGGTGCAGGCGGCGGTGACCGGGACCCGGCCGCCCAAGGTGCACGTCGATCCCGCCGACCTGGCCGAGGGCTGGTGGAAGCGGGCCCGAAGCCAGGGCCTGACGCCCCGCAGGCTGGCGGCCTGCACCGGCCGCGGGACAGTGCCAACGGCCGTCGACGAGGCCCGTGTCTTCGCCCGGCTGTCCTCGACGACGGTCGGCGTGTGCGCCGGCCACTCGCTGTTCACCCGCTCCGACGTCCTGGTGGCCCTAGTCGACATGGACTACGACGGCGGCCCGCTGCTGGTCCCGCCGGAGGAGGTCGAGCGCCTGGCGGACGCCTTCCTGGCCAGCGCCCACGTCGTGGCCCTCGACACCTCGTCGGAGACCGGCGCCCTGTCCCGCGAGCAGATGTTCACCACCACCGAGATCCTGGGCGTGCAGCGCCGCATCGCCCGCTGCTTCGAGGGGGGCGGCAACGCCGGCATGGCGATGGTGGCGGCCGACGTGGTGAAGGAGGTGCTCGACAGCCACCCCCACCTCAACGCCGAGCAGCGACAACTCGTGACGGCATTCTGCGGCAGCGGGCGGGCCGTCCAGTGCGCCATCGGGCGGGCGGGCGCCGGAAAGACCACCACCATGCGTGCCGCCAGCGAGGCCTGGCGGGCGGCGGGCTACGAGGTTGTCGGCGCCGCGGTCCAGGGCGAAGCGGCAAGGCAGCTGGCGGCCGGCGCCGGGATTCCCACGGAGACGGTGGCGTGGTACCTGGCCCGAGCCGACCGCCCGCCGCTGCACGAGCGCACCGTGCTCCTGGTCGACGAAGCGTCCACGCTCTCCGACCGTGACCTCGACGCCCTCCTCCACATGGCCGCCCGGGCGGGAGCCGCCGTGCGTCTCGTCGGTGACCCGGACCAGCACGGGGCGGTGGCCGCCGGCGGGATGTTCCGGTACCTGTGTGTGGCGGGCGGCGATGCCACTCCCGAGCTGGTCACCACCCACCGGGTCCGCCACGAGGCCGACCGGGAGGCCGCGCGCCTGCTCCGGGAGGGCAAGACGACCGAGGCGCTGGCGCAGCTGTCGGAGGCTGGGCATCTCCACTTGGTTGACAGCGACATTGATCTCTACGTCGGGATGCTGCGGCGCTGGTGGGACGCGCACGACGCCGAGTCGCCGCACCCGATGGTCGACCGGCGCCACACGACGCGGCATGTGCTCAACCGACTCGCCCGGCAGATGCGGGCAGCGAACGGGGAGCTCGGCGCCGAGGAGGTCGCCGCCACCGGTCAGCGACGCTTCGCCGTCGGCGATCGCGTGGTCGCCCGCATGGCCCGACGCGATCTCCACGTCCCCGGGCGACCTGACGCCTACGTGCGCAACGGATCGTCTGGCACGGTCGTCGCCGTCCACCGCGCCCGACGGCGGACCCGCGACCGGGTATCTGTTCATTTCGACGACGTGGGCGTGATCCACCTACCTCGTGCATTCTTCGACGAGCACGAGAACCGCCACGGCCGCCGCGATGTCGGCATCGATCACGCCTACGCCGTCACCAGCCACGGAGTGCAGGGGGCGACGTTCGCGCAGTCCACCAGCCGCATTGACGACGGGGCGACTCGCGCAGAGGCCTACGTCGACATCACCCGCGGTCGATCACACAACCACCTCTTCCTCACCCGGGCGTCGGACGCGCTCGATGGCGAGAGGCTTCCGGAGGCGCCCCCGCCGCGCCTCGACGAGTCGGTTGCCGAGCGCCTCAAACGATCCGGTCCCGAACGGGCGGCCGTCGAGTTTCCGACTCTTGGACGTCGGCCACTCTCCTCGAAGGTGTGTCGTGCGTCCGGATGGGACGACCGGCTCCCCGAGCCCCGCTCCGGACCGGTGTTCCTCCGCCGCCGCTGGGCTGCGGCGCGCGCCGGCACGGCTGCGTACCGTGCCGTCTGGCGTCCAGAGCCGGGGCACGGGCCGTGGGCGTGGGCACTCGGCGCACCAGTTGCGGACGAACAGGCGACGGCCGAGCGGGAGGCCCTGGTCGAGCAGTTGGAGGCGTACGGCGCAGCCACCGCAGTCGAGATCGCGGGCGCGAGACCGGGAACGGATGCGGGCTCCGAAGCCCTCGATGCCATGCGTCGATCAACCCGGGCCGCCCCTGCAGACCACGCCGCGGATCGGCGCGAGCCGCTCGCCGGCGGCGGAGCGCCGGGGGCGGCTGCCGAGAGCGCTTCTGATCGTGACGTCGCACGTCGTCACCGTCGCCGGTGATTACCGGCCATCACACCGAGGACGACAAGGGGGCCAGTGATGGGACTGACCCTGGACTGAGAGGACGACACCAACTGGTTGCTCACGCGGCGGTGGTTGCTCACGCGGCGGTGGTTGCTCATGCGGTGCGGGTACGCCGGGAGCTTCTCTGCGCAGCGCTGGTACCCCTACGACGGTGAGCAAGGCCACGGTGGAGGCCAGTTCATCGAGGCCCCCGGTCCTGACGTGGTGATGGTCGAGGACCTCGACACCCTTGAGGCGGTGATGGCCGGCCGCTTCCCGCGCCGGTGCGCGCCGAGCTCGAGGCCGACGTCGTCCGCAACCCGTTCACCGACGAGATGCGCTTCCTAGTCCGCGATCGGCATCTGCAGGTTTCCCCCTGTCGCCAGCTGGATCGACACGACCCGCGGCTTGGATACGTCGTCAGGGTATTTTATGGCACTATAGCGAGCGCCGCGACATGTTTGCCGAGTGGTGCAACAAGTCGCCTCCACCGCGGAACTCATGAGAACCATTCTTACCACGATGCCAGAGCCTTTGTAGCGGGCAACGTGACACTACACACGGCAATAGCTTTGGTGCGTGACCCCGGGCGGGGCGCCGCCGGCCACCGGCGCGTAGAGTCGGTCCCGGCAACGGCGACGGGCGACCACGGGGCGACGATATGAGGGGCCGATCGGGCGGCGGGTTCGCAGGCTGGCGTGGGAGGACATCGAGATGAGCGGGTCGCCGCCGACGGTCCCGGCCGGAGGGCGCTCGCGCGCCGGTCCTGCGCCGTGGTCGTGAAGCGGGCTGTCCTCGGCGTCGTCGCCGTCGTGGCCGGCGTGGGCGCGTCGGCCGGCGCCGTCCTGTCGCTGGTCGACGACGAGCGGACCAGGGTGGGCGGGAACGTCTTCGTCAACCCCGGCGGGGCCATCGACGCACGCAACTCCCCCACCGTCGCCCGCAACCCCCGCCGCCCCCGCAACCTCGTCGTCGCCTACCGGCTCGACCGCCCCGGGTTCTCCGCCGCGCTCGAATGGAGCGACGACGGCGGGGCGACGTGGCAGCCGTCAATCCTGCCGTTGCCGGAGACGGTGCCCACGTGCTCCGGCTCCATCGGCGCGGACCGGTGCCCGTTCGCCCCCGACGTCGCCTTCGGCCCCGACGGGACGCTCTACGTCCTGTACGTGAACCTCGAGGGCCGCGGCAACGCCCCGGCGAACCTCTGGCTGGCGACGTCGTCCGACGGCGGGCGCTCCCTCTCCCCGCCCGTCCGCGTGGCCGGCGGCCTCACCTTCCAGGCCCGTCTGGCCGTCGACCCGGCGGGGACCGTCCACGTGACCTGGCTCCAGGCCAACGAAGTCGGCCTCCTCAGGCTCGTCGGTTTCCCGAACCACGTCGTGGCTGCCCGCTCCACCGACGGCGGGAAGACCTTCTCGTCGCCCATCCCCGTGAGCGATCCCCACCGGGAGCGAGTGGGCGCGGCAAGCCCGGTGATCGACTCCGAGGGTGAGCTCGTCGTGCTCTACCAGGACTTCAAGGACGACCGCCGCGACTTCGAGAACCTGGAGGGGCCGCCCTGGACCGAGCCCTTCGCCCTGGTGGTCACCCGCTCGTCCGACGGAGGAAAGGCCTTCTCCCGCGGCGTCGAGCTGGAGTCGGGCGTCGTGCCCACCCGCCGCTTCCTCGTCTTCCTCCCCGAGTTCCCCTCCCTGGCGGCAGGGCCACGGGGTGCGCTGTACGTGGCGTGGGCGGACGGCCGCAACGGGGACGAGGACGTCTTCCTCCGGCGGAGCAGCGACGGCGGACGCAGCTGGGCGCCGGCGGTGCGGGTCAACGACAACCGGCGCAAGGACGGGACGACGCAGTACCTGCCCCGCGTCGACGTGGCGGAGGACGGACGGGTCGACGTCGTCTTCCTCGACCGCCGCCGCGACCCCGACGACGTCATGACCGACGGCTTCCTCGCCTTCTCCCACGACGGGGGCCGTTCGTTCGACAACGTGAGGATCTCGTCCACCGCGTTCGACTCCCGCGTGGGCCCTAGCGCCGGCCCGCAGTACGGCGTCGACTTCGGGTCTCGGTTGGGGTTGGCCAGCAGCAGCGAGCGGCCGACTGCGGCGGCGTGGACCGACACCCGTCTGGGCAGCGAGGCGAGTGGGCGCCAGGACGTGGTGGTCGCCCAGGTCGACGTGGAGGGGGAGACCCCGGCGCTCGCGCGGGTCCCGGTCGTCGCCGGCCTGCTGGTGCTCGCCCTGGCCGCCCTCCTCGGCTGGCGGCGAGCCGGAGGGCGGGTGGCCGAGCGCAACGGTGGCGAGGCGCACAGCCCCCGCTCCCACGCGGGTCCC
>JALYMX010000209.1 GCA_030773495.1 Actinomycetota bacterium
GGCGCACCTCGGCCGCCGGCCGCCCTCACCCCCCGCCGGAGCCGGTCGGGGTCCAACCGGCAGCGGTCGGCGACCTGCATGACGTACTGGTCGCGGACGAGCTCGCTCGGGTGCTCTGCGATGACGGCCATCGCCGCCTCGGCGGCCCGGGCCCGCCCCTCGGGCGCCCGCAGGTCGGCGCTGCCCAGCACGCGCTCGATCCGGAAGGCGAGGAACGGCTGGGCGCCCTCCACCGCCCTCGACAACGCCGCCGGGTCGCGCCGGGCGACGTCGCCGGGGTCCGTGCCGGGCGGGAAGGCGGCGACGGCGACGTCGACCTCGTAGCGTCGCTCCCATTCGTAGAACCGCTCGGCGGCGGCCTGGCCGGCCGCATCGGCGTCGTAAGCGAGGACGATACGGCGGGCGAAGTTCTTGAGCATGCGGAAGTGCTCGTCGGCGAGGGCCGTGCCGCAGGTGGCGACGGCGCGGGGCACGCCGGCGCCGAAGAAGGCGATGACGTCGGTGTAGCCCTCGCACACGACGACCTCGCCCCTGTGCACCACGTCGGCCTTCGCCCAGTTGAGGCCGTAGAGGGTGCGGCTCTTGGCGTAGACCGGGGTCTCCGGCGAGTTCTTGTACTTCGGGCCGTCGCCCCCGGGAAGGGCGCGGCCGCCGAAGGCGACGGGCGTGCCGCCGGCGTCGAAGATGGGGAACATCACCCGGGAGCGGAAGTTGTCCTGCTGACGCCCCCGCCGGTTCACGATGCCGAGCCCGGTGTCGCGCAGCACGTCCTCGGGCAGCCGCAGCGCCCGGGCCAGCGCGTCCCACTCCCCCGGCGCCCAACCCAGCTTGAACGTGCGCACGACCTCGCCGTCGTAGCCGCGCGAGCGCAGGTAGGCGCGGGCCGCTGCGCCGTCCGACCCCTGCAACAGTCGCTGGTGGTACCACTCGACGGCCTGCGCCAGGGCATCGACGAGGCGGGCCCGGCGCTGGCGGTCCCTCCCCTCCCGCGCCTCGTCGTAGCGCAACTGGATTCCCGCCCGCCCGGCCAGGCGCTCGACGGCCTCCACGAACCCGAGGTGCTCCACCTCCCGCACGAAGGTGATGACGTCACCCTTGGCCTGACAGCCGAAGCAGTAGTACAGGCCCTCCTCCGCATTGATGGAGAACGAGGCCGTCTTCTCGGCGTGGAAGGGGCACAACCCCACCCACCGCTGCCCGACGCGCTTGAGGGCGAGGTGCTCGGACGCGACCTGGACGAAGTCCGTGGCAGCCCGTACGCGGGCCACGTCCTCGTCGACGATCCCCACGTCAGGGACGGTACCGCGGCCCGCGTCGGGCGCGGCCCGGGATCAGCCGGTGGCGCCCCCTCGCACGAGTGCCTGGGCGGCGGCCAGGCGGGCCACGGGCACCCGGAACGGCGAGCAGCTCACGTAGTCGAGCCCGCAGTCGGCGAACAGGGCGATCGACTCGGGGTCGCCGCCGTGCTCGCCGCACACGCCGAGCTTGAGGCCGGGCTTGGTCGACCGGCCCCGCTCGGCGGCCATCCGCACCAGCTCCCCGACGCCGCCCGGGTCGATGGTCTCGAACGGGTTGCGCTTGAGCAGTCCCTGCTCGAGATACGTGCTCATCATCCGCCCCTCGACGTCGTCGCGGCTGAACCCGAACACCATCTGGGTGAGGTCGTTCGTCCCGAAGGAGAAGAAGTCGGCCTCCTCGGCCAGCTCGTCGGCCCGCAGGGCGGCGCGTGGCGTCTCCACCATGGTGCCGATCTGGACGGCGAGCTCCCCGCCGGCTCCCTGCGCCGCATCGGCCACGGCTGACTCCACCCACGAGCGGGCCAGCCCCAGCTCCTCGCGGCTGACGGTGAGGGGGATCATCACCTCCACCACCGGGCTACCGCCGGCCTCCACCCGGGCGCGGGCGGCCTCCATCAGGGCGCGCACCTGCATGGCGTAGAGACCCGGCTTCAGTACGCCGAGGCGCACGCCGCGCGTGCCGAGCATGGGGTTGAACTCCTGCCACTGCCGGGCGGCCCGGTACAGCTCCTCCTCCTCGGCCGAGAGCCCGTGCGCCGCCTCCTTGACGGCCAGCTCCTCGATCGAAGGCAGGAACTCGTGGAGGGGCGGGTCGAGGAGGCGCACGGTGACGGGCAGCCCGTCCATGGCCTCCAGGATCTCGGTGAAGTCGGTGGTCTGCACGGCCAGCAGCTGCTCGAGGGCGCCGGCCTCCTCGTCGGGGGTGTCGGCCAGGATCATGCGGCGGACGACCGGCAGGCGGTCCTCGCCGAGGAACATGTGCTCGGTGCGGCACAGGCCGATCCCCTCGGCGCCGAACTCCCGTGCCTTCGCGGCATCGGGCCCGGTGTCGGCGTTGGCCCGCACGGCGAGCCTGTCGTGGCGCACGGCGTCGGCCCACTCGAGGATGGTGGCGAACTGCGGCGGCGGTTCGGGCGCGGTGAGCTCGACCTCGCCGAGGACGACGTTGCCCGTGGTCCCGTCGATGGCGATGGCGTCTCCCTCGTTGACGGTGACGTCGCCGGCTCGGAACGACCGGCCGCTGATGCGCACCGACTCCGCCCCCACCACCGCCGGCTTGCCCCAGCCCCTGGCCACGACGGCGGCGTGGCTAACCAACCCGCCGCGCGCCGTGAGGATCCCCTCGGAGGCGATCATGCCGTGCACGTCCTCAGGCGAGGTCTCGGTGCGCACGAGGATGACCTTCTCTCCCCGCTCGGCGGCAGCGGCGGCGTCGTCGGCGGTGAAGTACGCCCGGCCCACGGCACCCCCGGGGGAGGCCGGGAGGCCCTTGGCGATCACCGTCATGCCGGTGCCCGAGAACTGCGGGTGCAACACCTGGTCGAGGTGCTCGGCCGTGACGCGCAGCAGCGCCTCCTCGCGCGAGATCCTCCAGTCGTCGCCCTCGGTCATGTCGACCGCCATCCGCAGCGCGGCGACGCCGGTGCGCTTGCCCACCCGGGTCTGCAGCATCCACAGCTTGCCCTGCTCGATGGTGAACTCGGTGTCGCACATGTCCCGGTAGTGGCGCTCGAGGCGCTCGAAGATCCCGAGCAGCTCCTCGTGCACTGCCGGGAAGCGCTCCTTCATGGCCGACAGCGGCTCGGTGTTGCGGATGCCGGCGACGACGTCCTCGCCCTGGGCGTTGACCAGGAAGTCGCCGTAGGCGCCCGGGACGCCGGTGGCCGGGTCGCGGGTGAAGCCCACGCCCGTCCCCGAGTTGTCGTCGCGGTTGCCGAACACCATCACCTGGACGTTGACGGCGGTGCCGAGGTCGTGGGGGATGCGCTCGCGGACGCGGTAGGCGACGGCGCGGGGGCCGTTCCAGGAGCGGAACACCGCCTCGACGGCCCCCCGCAGCTGGTCGGCCGGCTCCTGGGGGAACGGCGCCCCGGTGTGGCGCTCGACGACCTGCTTGTAGCGCCCCACCACGTCGCGCAAGGCCACGGCGGACAGGTCGGAGTCGGCGGTGACACCCTCGGCCTGCTTGGCCTCGTCGAGCAGCCGGTCGAACTCGCCACCTTCGATGCCCTGCACGATGCGGCCGTACATGGACACGAAGCGGCGGTAGGAGTCGTAGGCGAAGCGCTCGTCGCTGGTCTGCTTGGCCAGCCCCTCCACGGACTCGTCGTTCAGGCCCAGGTTGAGCACGGTGTCCATCATCCCGGGCATGGAGAACTTGGCGCCGGAGCGCACGCTGACGAGGAGGGGGTCGGCAGCGTCGCCCAGCCGCTTTCCCATGGCCGCTTCGAGCCCGCGCACCTGCTCGTCGATCTCGTCGCTCAACCCGTCGGGCCACCCCGCCTCCATGTAGGCCCGGCAGGCGTCGGTGGAGATGGTGAAGCCGGGCGGCACCGGTAGCCCGAGCACCGACGTCATCTCGGCCAGGTTGGCGCCCTTGCCCCCGAGGAGGTCCTTGAGCCCCATGGGAGGCCGGTCGTGCGCGTGGTCGAAGGAGAAGACGAGGGGCATGGGCGTAGCCTACCGGCCACCCCGCAGGCCCCCTACGGGCCGAGGCGGGCCCGCAGCTCGTCCACCACGGCGTCGACGGGCACCCGCACCTGCTCGAGGCTGTCGCGCTCGCGGATGGTGACGGCCTTGTCGGCGAGGGTGTCGAAGTCCACCGTCACGCAATAGGGGGTCCCGATCTCGTCCTGTCGGCGGTAGCGCCGGCCGATGGCCTGGGTCTCGTCGTAGTCGCACATCCAGTGGGGCTGGAGGAGCGACAGGACGTGGCGGGCCGTCGGCGTGAGCGTCTCCTTCTTGGACAGGGGGAGGACGGCGACCTTGTAGGGGGCGAGCCGGGGATCGAGACGCAGCACGGTTCGGGTCTCGTCGTTCACCACGTCGGTGTCGAAGGCGGCCAGAAGGAACGCCATCATGGCCCGGGTGGCGCCGGCGGCCGGCTCGATCACGTGGGGCACGTAGCGCTCACCGGTGGCCTGGTCGAAGTACTCGAGGCGCTCGCCCGATCCCTTGGCGTGAGCGGTGAGGTCGAAGTCACCGCGGTTGGCGATGCCCTCCAGCTCGCCCCACCCCCACGGATAGCGGAACTCCACATCGGCGGTGGCCGAGGAGTAGTGCGACAGCTCGTCGGGCTCGTGGTGGCGCAGCCGGAGCCACTCCTCGGGGATGCCGAGGTCGCGGTACCACCCCAGCCGCTCGGCGCACCAGTACTCGAACCACGTGTCGGTCTCGCCGGGCGGGACGAAGAACTCGAGCTCCATCTGCTCGAACTCCCGCGTGCGGAACACGAAGTTCCCGGGCGTGATCTCGTTGCGGAACGACTTGCCCATCTGGGCGATGCCGAACGGCGGCTTCTTGCGCGATGTCTGGAGCACGTTGTCGAAGTTGACGAACATCCCCTGGGCCGTCTCCGGACGGAAGTAGGCGACGTTGGCCGCCTCCTCCACCGGGCCCACGAAGGTCTTGAACATCATGTTGAACGCCCGCGCCTCGGTGAGGTCGGTGGACCCGCAGTTGGGGCAGGCGCCCTCGATGTGGTCGGCCCGCCAGCGCTCCTTGCAGTTGCGGCAGTCGACGAGGGGGTCGGTGAAGTTGGCCAGGTGGCCCGACGCCTCCCAGACCCGGGGGCTGGAGAGGATGGCGGCGTCGATCCCGACGACGTCGTCACGCAGCTGCACCATCGAGCGCCACCACGCCTCCTTCACGTTGCGCAGCATCAGCACGCCGAGGGGCCCGTAGTCGTAGGTGGAGCGGAAGCCGCCGTAGATCTCGCTGGACGGGAACACGAACCCCCGGCGCTTGCACAGGTTGACGATGGCGTCCATCAGTTCCGGCGAGGGGTCGGGCATGGAGGAGAGGTTATTTCCGCGGTGACTCGGCGGCCCTCACCCACGCCCCGCCGCCGCGGGCGGCGCCGCCCCCGCCGTCGATGACGCCGAGGGAGCGCAGCCGGCGCTCGAGGTGGTGCTCGACGGAGCGGGCGGCCAGGTGGTCGAGCTCGACGGTGGCTGGCCCGGCACGCTCGTTCAACGCCTCCGCCAGCCCGCCTCCGAGGATGCGCCGGAGCAGGCGCAGCGCCTCGGGGCTGATGGGCGACCCCTGCCGGCATCCCCGGCACAGCACGCCGCCCTCGGCGAGGTCGAAGGCCACGAGCGGCTCCGGTGCGCCGCAGCGGGCGCAGCCGTCGAGGATCGGGGACGAACCCTCGAGCGACAGCAGGCGCCAGAAGAAAGCGGGCAGCACGAGGGGCGCGTCGGAGGCGGCCAGGGCCCGCAGCCCGCCCACGAGGAGCTGGTAGAGCCGGGCGCTGGGCTCGCGCTCCTGGGCGACCTGGTCGACGACCTCGAGCATCGAGGTGGCCCGCGCCACCCTGTCGAGGTCGTCGCGGATGGTGCGGAAGTGATCGAGGGTCTCGGCCTGGCTCACCACGTCGAGCTCGCGGCCCTCGTAGAGCAGCAGGCTCACGTGGCTCACCGGCTCGAGGCGGGCGCCGAAGCGGCTCTTCGTGCGGCGCACGCCCTTGGCCACCGCCCGCACCTTGCCGTGGCCCCGCGTGATCAGGGTGACGATGCGGTCGGCTTCGCCGAGGCGGATCGTGCGCAGCACCACCCCCTGGTCGCGGTAGACGCCCACGCCGTCACACGTCCAGGCCGCCGAAGCGGCGATCGCGGCGCTGGAACTCCCGCACCGCCTCGAACAGGTTCTCCCGCCGGAAGTCGGGCCACAGCACGTCGGTGAACACCAGCTCGCTGTAGGCCAGCTCCCAGAGCAGGAAGTTGGAGATGCGGAACTCGCCCGACGTGCGGATCACCAGGTCGGGATCGGGCATGTCGGGCAGGTAGAGGTGGGCGCGGATGGCCCGTTCGTCGATGCGCTCGGCCGGCGTGCCGGCGGCGACGAGCGCCCGGACGGCGTCGACGATCTCGGCTCGGCCGCC
Organism: Actinomycetota bacterium; assembly: GCA_030773495.1. Lineage (GTDB taxonomy): Bacteria > Actinomycetota > Acidimicrobiia > Acidimicrobiales > JALYMX01. Next base: position 6,400 of record JALYMX010000209.1, read on the forward strand.
GTAGTTGAAGGCGATGGTGAGGGTCATGGTGCGGTTGGCGGCGGTGAGCTCGAGGGCCTCGTTCATGCGGCGCACCAGCCGACGGGGCACCCGCCAGTCGCGGCGACCGGCGAAGCGGATGCGTACGCCGCGCTCGTTCAGCTCGTCGCGGCGGCGCAGCAGCAGCGACTCGTTGAAGCGCATGAGGTAGCGCACCTCGTCGACCGGTCGCTTCCAGTTCTCAGTGGAGAAGGCGTACACGGTGAGCCACTTGGTCCCGAGCTCGAGGGCGCCCTCGACGGCGTCGAACAGCGCCTCCTCCCCGGCGGCGTGGCCTTCGGTGCGGGGCAGGCCGCGCTTGCTGGCCCAGCGGCCGTTGCCGTCCATCACGCAACCGATGTGGACCGGGAGGCGCTTGGGGTCGATGTCGTCGAGGTCCACGGTTGCGACCGTACCGCGCCCGCCAGGCCGTGCTCGGGGCGCCCCCAAGACCGAGATTCTCCCCGGGCGGGAGCGGGTAGAGCGACGCCGTGATCGAGCGCATCCTCGGGCCGCTCGGCCAGCGCTGGCCGTGGTTCGGCACGGCGCTGCGGGTGCAGCAGCGCTTCTCCGAGGTCCACGGGGGCCACCTGGCGTCGGCCGTCACCCTCACCGCCTTCCTCTCCCTGTTCCCCCTGCTCCTCGCCATCGTCGGCGTGGTCGGGATCGTGTCGTCCAGCGCCGCCGATTTGCCCGGCACCGTCATCGAGAAGCTCGGGATCCAGGACGAGACGACCATGACCGTGCTGCGCAAGGCGTTCGCCAAGGCCGAGCAGAGCGGCAAGGCCGCCTCGCTGTTGGGCCTCGCCGGCCTGCTGTGGTCCGGCCTCGGGCTGGTGGGCGCCCTCGAGTTCGCCCTCGACTCGGTGTGGCAAGTGGCCGGGCGCGGGCTCAAGGACAAGCTGTTCGCCTTGCTGTGGCTGGTGGGCGCCGGGCTGCTCTTCGCCGGTTCGTTCGCCGTGACCTCCCTGCTCGGCAAGCTGCCCGGGCCGGCGTGGCCGGTCGGGATCGTGGCCAACCTCGTGGTCGGCGTGGCCCTGTGGCTGTGGACCTTCAAGTCGCTCACCAACCGCGACGTCGGGTGGAAGCCCCTGCTGCCCGGCGCCGTCCTCGGCGCCGTCGGCCTGCAGCTGCTGCAGGTGGTCGGGGGCCTCTACCTCCCCCGGGTCGTCGGCTCCTCGTCGGCCCTGTACGGCTCGATCGGGGTGGTGTTCGCCATCCTCGCCTGGCTGCTGTTCTTCGGGCGCCTCATCGTCTACGCCGCCACCTTGAACGTGGTGCGCTGGGAGGAGGACCACGGGACGGTGACGGCCGAGATCGAGCTGCCGCGCATCCCCGGCGCCGTGACGGTGGGCGCCTCCCGCGCCGGCGAGGCCCAGCCGCGCGAGGCGCGCTCGCCGGCGTGACCACCCCGGTGCTCGACGACGGGCCTCACCGGGCCACCGAGCGTCCGAGCGACCACCCGAGGGCGGCGAGGAAGACGCCGGCGCCCACCGACGTCGCCAGGTAGGCCAGGGCGGCCGCCGTCCGGCCGTCGCGCACCAGGGCCTGGGTCTCGAAGCCGAAGGTCGAGAACGTGGTGAAGGCGCCGAGGAAGCCGACGCTGGCCGCCACCACGGCGTCGTCGGACAGCCAGGTGGGTCGAGCGCCGAGCAGCGCGCCGAGGAGCAGCGACCCGATCAGGTTGACGGCCAGGGTGGCCCACGGGAAGCGGTCGCTCCCGAAGGCAGCCCCGATGCCGTAGCGGCACAGCGCTCCCACCGCCCCGGCCACTGCCACCATTGCCACCCTCACGGCCAGAGCATGGAACGAGCGCGGGCGCCGGGGCACATCCGAGTTCGGTACCGGCGGCGGGGGCGGCGCCGGTACCCTGCGGCCCGTGGGTGGCAGCACCTTCGGGCAGATGTTCCGCGTGAGCACCTTCGGCGAGTCGCACGGCCCCGCCGTGGGAGCGGTGGTCGACGGCTGCCCGTCGCAGCTGCCTCTGTCGGTGGAGGAGATCCAGCGCGACCTCGACCGCCGCCGGCCGGGGCAGAGTCGCCTCACCACCCAGCGGGGCGAGGAGGACCGGATCGAGGTGCTCTCGGGGTTGTTCGAGGGCGTCACCCTCGGCACGCCCATCGCCCTCGTGGTCGCCAACCGCGACGCCCAAGCCGGGGCCTACCAGGCCATGAAGGATCTGTACCGCCCCTCCCACGCCGACTGGACCACCGAGGCCAAGTACGGCGTGCGGGACTGGCGTGGCGGCGGCCGGGCCAGCGCCCGGGAGACCGTGGGCCGCGTGGCCGCCGGCGCCGTCGCCCGCAAGCTGCTGCGGGTGGCGGCCGGCGTGGAGGTCGTGGCGTGGGTGGCGTCGGTCTACGACATCGACGCCCAGGTGGACCCCACCGACGTCACCCCCGAGGCGGTGGAGGCGACGCCCGTGCGCTGCCCGGACGAGGCGGCCGCCGCCGCCATGATGGACGCCATCGACGCCGCCAGGCGCCAGGGCGACTCCCTGGGCGGGGTGGTGGCGTGCGTCGCCCGCCACGTGCCGCCCGGGCTGGGCGAGCCGGTGTTCGACAAGCTGGAGGCCGACCTGGCCAAGGCGCTCGTCTCGCTGCCGGCGTGCAAGGGATTCGAGGTGGGCAGCGGCTTCGCCGGCACCCGCCTCACCGGCGCCGCCCACAACGACCCCTTCGTGCCCGGCCCCGACGGGCGCCCGCGCACGGCGTCCAACCGCTCGGGGGGGATCCAGGGCGGCATCACCAACGGAGAGCCGGTGCTCGTCAGGGTGGCCTTCAAGCCGACGGCCACCATCGCCCGTCCCCAGGAGACGGTCGACCGCGAGGGGCGCCCGGTCACGCTCGAGGCGAGGGGGCGCCACGACCCCTGCGTGCTCCCCCGCGCCGTCCCCATCGTCGAGGCCATGGTCTGCCTGGTGCTGGCCGACCACTGGCTGCGCCAGCGGGCGGCGGATGCCGCGGCGCACGCCCCCGTCGCCGCCGCCCGATGAAGGACGTCAAGTCGAACGACCCGTGCTGGTGCGGGAGCGGCCGGAAGTTCAAGCGCTGCCACCGGGCCGCCACGGAGCCGGTACGCGCCGGACGGGTGAGCGAACGCCGCACCGTCCCCGCGGACATCCAGCGGCCGTCTTACGCCGAGACCGGGGTGGTGGAGCGGTGGGCCGAGCCCACGGTGAAGTCGGCGGACGTGATCGAGCGCATGCGACGCACCGGGCGGGAGGCGGCCGACGTGCTCGCCCTGGTGGCCGCCGCCGCCGTGCCCGGCGTCACCACCGAGCAACTCGACGAGCTGGTGCACCGCGAGGCGGTGGCCCGCCACGCCTACCCCAGCCCGCTCAACTACGAGGGCTCCGTGACGCCGTTCCCCAAGTCGCTGTGCACGTCGGTGAACGAGGTCATCTGCCACGGCATCCCCGACGACCGCGCCCTGGTGGACGGCGACATCGTGAGCCTCGACGTCACCCTGTTCCGCGAGGGCGTCCACGGCGACACCTGCGTCAGCGTCCCGGTGGGAACGGTGGACCCCCTGTCCCGGCGTCTGATCACGGTGACCCGCGACTGCCTGGGCCGAGCCATCGATGTCGTGCGGCCCGGCGCGCCGCTCAACGCCATCGGGGGAGCCATCCAGGAACACGCCGAGGCCAACGGGTTCGGCGTGGTGCGTCAGTTCGTGGGCCACGGGGTGGGCGAGCAGTTCCACAGCGGCTTCTACGTGCCCCACTACTTCGACCCCGAGCGCACCATGCCGCTCGAGCCGGGCATGACGTTCACCATCGAGCCGATGATCACGCTCGGCGCCTGGCAGGCGCGGATGTGGACCGACGGGTGGACGGCGGTGACGGCCGACGGCCGGCGGGCCGCACAATTCGAGCACACCCTGCTCGTGGGCGACGACGGGGCGGAGATCCTCACCACACCCCCGGACCCCTCGGCCCACCCCTACTGGGCCCTCTGACCCTCTGACCCTCCCGGAACTGGCTCGGCTCAGGCGCCGAGCAGGTCGCGCAGGGCGTCGAGGTCGCGTCGCAGCGACGCCACCTCCTCGCGCAGGGCAGCCACCTCCTCGGCCAGCGCGGCGGCGCCGGGGCGCGGGGC
>JALYMX010000210.1 GCA_030773495.1 Actinomycetota bacterium
GCCGAGCAGGGCGGCCGACTCGCCCGCCAGCACCCCGGCGCTCACCGCCACCTCGTGGTTCAGGCGCGGGTCGGCGCACAGGTTGTAGAGCGACCCGCACGCCCCCGCCTTGGCGTCGGCGGCACCGAAGACGACCCGCCCCACCCGGGCGGCGACGAGCGCCCCGGCGCACATGGGGCACGGCTCGAGGGTCACCACCAGCGTGACGGGCTCCAGCCGCCACCGCCCGAGCGCGGTGGCCGCGTCGGCCAGGACGAGCAGCTCGGCGTGGGCCAGGGGGTCGTGGCGGCGCTCCCGCTCGTTGTGCCGCCGGGCCACGACCTCGCCGCCGACGAGGGCGACGGCGCCCACCGGGACGTCGCCGTGGGCCGGCGCCAGCGAGGCCTCCTCGAGGGCCAGGCGCATGGCGGCCTCGTCGGTCGTCGGCGTGACGGTCATCGGCGTGACGGTACCGAGCGGAAGCGGGGCGATTCGGCGAAAAAATCGCGGAACGGGCAGGGATCCCGCCGGTCCCCGTCGAACCTGGGAGCGACTCCGTTCGGGCGGCGCTGGGGCCGTCCGGTCGGGATTCGGCCAGGAGGGGCTTGCCCAAGCGACAGCGCACGACGTGGTTGACGGGCGTGGCGGTGGCCACGCTGTTCGTCGCCAGCTTGGGGGCCGCCTGCAGTTGGCAGGAGGCGGTGCCGACCACCCTCGCTTCCGGCGTCACCCACGGCGTCGACCTCGACCGCCTCGTGGTCGCCGGCCAACCGGCCGACGCCGCCGTCCCCGCTGCCCCCGAAGCTCCCTCGTCACCGCCGGGCGACGCTGTGATCGCCCCGCCTCCGGCCGTCTTCGACGCGCCGCCGGCACCGCCGGCACCGCCGCCCCCGGCCCTGGAGGCGCCGGTGCGGGCCAGCAGCGCCGGGGGGTCGGGGGGGACGTGGGCCGTCATCATCGGGGTGAACGACTATCCCGGGAGCAGCAGCGACCTGCGCTCCGCCATCAACGACGCCAACGACGTCAACCTGGCCCTGGGCGGCCTCGGCGTCCCCGCCGAGAACCGGCTCGTCCTCCGTGACGGGCAGGCCACGGCGGACCGCATCCGCGCCTCCGTCGACTGGCTGGCGGCCCGCGCCGGCCCCGACGCCGTGGCGGTGTTCTTCTACGGCGGGCACGTCCGCAAGATCGGGGACACGACGGAGGCGATGGTCGGGGCGGACGGCGCCCTCGTGACCGACCGCGAGCTCGCCGGCCGACTCGAGTCGTTGCCCGCCCGCCGGGCGTGGATCGCCATCGCCGCCTGCTACGGCGGCGGGTTCACCGAGGTCCTGGCGCCGGGCCGGGTCCTCACGGGCGCCGCCGACGCCGATTCGCTGGCCTACGAGAGCTCGGCGTTCGGGCGCTCCTACATGGTGCAGTACATGGTGCGCGAGGCCATCATCGACAGGCGGGCCCCCGAGTCGGTGCAGGCCGCGTTCGCCTACGCCCGTGCCGAGCTGGCCCGCTCACACCCCGACCGCCAGCCCGTCCAGCTGGACTCAGGCGCCGGCCCGCTCGACCTGCGTCCGGGAGCTGGTTCGCCCACGTCGACGCCGCCGCCTGGGCCCAGCGGGCCGCCGCCGTCGCCGCCCCCCTCCACGCCGCCCCCCTCCACGCCGCCCCCCACCACCTGCCAGAAGTTCTTGATCGTGTCGTCCTGCGGCTGAGCGCCGTAGCGCCCGACGGTCCTAGCTCGGCGCGTGGGCCGGCGAGGCAGGCGGCGACACCAGTTCCTGGCCGTCCTCGAAGGTGAGCACCGTCTGGTTGTCGGGGTGGGGTCGCACGTGGATCGACAGGAACTGCTCGAGGGAGTCGAACACGCTGATCGACCCACGCGGTGGCGGCGTGAGCCAGTGGATGACGACGACGCCTGTCGAGAAGTGGACGCCCTCGAGGACGATGCCCGTGCCCGACACGCCCGACATGTCGAACTCGCGCCGCATGACGAAGCGGCGCATGCCCTCAGGTGCTCGTTCCACCAGGGTCCCTCCTCGTCGGCGGGCTGCGCCCCCGTATCGGCGCGACGCGGGGAGTGTTTCGCACTTTCGCGGAGGGAGTGGGATTTGAACCCACGGTGGCTTGCGCCACACACGCTCTCCAGGCGTGCCGATTCGGCCGCTCTCGCATCCCTCCGGGGGAGGCTGAGGCTATCCTGCTCGTCCGAGGCCCGTCGTCCGGCGCGGCGGTCGGGTCCTGCGCAACGGCGCCCCGTGAACCGAGTCAGGGCCGGAAGGCAGCAGCTCTCAGCGGAAGGCGACGTGTGCCGCAGTCCGCCTGACCGTCGCGCCGAGCGACGGGCCTCGCCGGCTCGCCGCCCGGTGCGTCGGTAGTGTGCCGTCGTGGCCGACGCCGCTCCCGTGGAGCCGCACCGCTCCCTGTACCGCCGGTTCCGTCCCGGGCGCTTCGACGAGGTCCGGGGCCAGGACCACGTCACGCGCGCCCTGCGCAACGCCGTGCGCGACGACAAGGTGGGGCACGCCTACCTGTTCAGCGGCCCGAGGGGGACGGGCAAGACGTCCACCGCCCGCATCCTGGCTGCCGCGCTCAACTGCGAGGCACCCGGCGACGGCGAGCCGTGTGGCCGGTGCCCGTCGTGCCTGGCCGTGGTGCAGGGCACGTCGCTCGACGTCCACGAGCTCGACGCCGCGTCCAACAACGGCGTCGACGCCATGCGCGACCTCGTCGCCCGGGCCGCCCTCGGCACCCCCGGGCGGCGCAAGGTGTACATCGTCGACGAGGTGCACATGCTCTCGACGGCCGCCTCCAACGCTTTGTTGAAGATCCTCGAGGAGCCCCCGGCCCACGTGGTGTTCGTGCTCGCCACCACCGACCCTCAGAAGGTGCTGCCCACCATCCGCAGCCGCACGCAGCACTTCGAGTTCCGCCTGCTCGGTGGCGAGGTGCTGGCCTCGCTCCTCGCCGACGTCAACGAGGCGGCGGGGCTGGGCGTCGCCCCGGAGGCCCTCGACCTGGTCGCCCGCCGGGGGAGGGGTTCGGCCCGGGACGCGCTGTCGGTGCTCGACCAGGTGGCGGCGGCCGGCGAGGTCGACGACGAGGCCCCGGCGACCGACGAGGCGGTGGAGGCGCTGTGCGAGCGGGACGCGGGGCGTCTGCTCGTGGC
>JALYMX010000211.1 GCA_030773495.1 Actinomycetota bacterium
GGTCGGCCCCTTTCGCACGTCGAGAATCGATCTCTCCTCGATCGTCCGTGTGACCGCGGGTCGCGCGTACGTCGGTCGTCATGTGCCGTAATCGTCTCGAACGACGAGGGACGCGAGAAAAAGGTAAGGGCTGTAGCGCTGCCCATTGAGAAACATCACGTTCTGTTCACGACTCCTCGTGAGCGTGAGGACAACCGGTCCTAGTCAGCATGGAACGGCCGGCTCCGTTCCGCATCTGCGTGGATCGTCCGCCACGCTGAGCGGGCAGAGCCAACATACGGAAAGGAGCCAGCCGTGCCCATTCTCCACGCCGACACGATCCATCTGGGTCTCGATGTCCACAAGGACTCGATCTCGGCGGGGATCTTGAACCCCAGCCATGAGACCCCCGATGTCGAAAGGATCTTCCACGACGAGGAGTCGGTCCGCCGCCTGGTCGGGCGCTTCCCCGATCCCCGCCGGGTGCGGGCGTGCTACGAGGCGGGCCCCACCGGCTACGACCTGGCCCGCCTGTTGCTGGCCATGGGCGTGCGCTGCGAGGTGATCGCCCCGTCGATGATCCCCAAGGCGCCGGGCGACAGGGTCAAGACCGACACCCGGGACTGCCGGCGCCTGGCCCGCCTGCACCGGGCCGGCGAGCTGGTGGCCATCCGCATCCCCACCACGACCGAGGAGGCGGTGCGGGACCTGTGCCGGACCCGCGCCGACATGGTCGAGGATCTGACCCGGGCCCGCAACCGGCTCACCAAGTTCTTGCTGCGCCACTCCCGGGTGTGGCGGGGCGGGTCGAACTGGACGGTCAAACACGAGGCGTGGCTGGGGGCGCAGACGTTCTCCGAGCCGGCGCTGGCCACCACCTTCAGCCACTACCGGGCGGTGGTCGTGGCTCGTGACGCCGCCCTGGACGCGGTCGAGGCCGATCTCGTCCTCTGGTTCGACAAGGCGCCCTTCGCTGAGGGCGTGCACCGCCTGGGCGCCTACCGGGGCGTCACCCGCATGGGTGCGCTCGCCTTGCAGGCCGAGGTCTGCGACTGGCGACGCTTCGGCCGGGCGTCGGCGGTGATGGGCTTCGTCGGCCTGGTGCCGTCGGAGTACTCGAGCGGTGGCTCCATCCGCCGGGGCCACATCACCAAGGCCGGAAACACGCACCTGCGGGCGCAGCTGGTGGAGTCGGCCTGGGCCTACCAGCACCGCCCCAACGTCGGGTCCCAGATCGCCAAGCGCCACGATGGCCTCCCGCCCGAGGTGGTGGCCCGAGCGTGGGCCGCACAGCTGCGCCTGTGCGGGCGGTTCCGCCACCTCGCTGCCCGCAAGAACACCAAGAGCGTGGTGGCAGCCGCCGTGGCCCGTGAGCTCGCCGGGTTCTTGTGGGCGGAGATGGTGGCCTGAGATGACCTCTCCCGTCGGGCGCCTGGGCCGGCTGGCCGGGTGACCGAGCGTTCCACGATGCGCCGGCGAACCGCCGTTGCAGGGTCGATCCCCGTTGGATCTATGCCTCGGCTGAGCCGAGGCGAACCTAGTCAGGGGCACCTTCCTGCGGATAACCGACATGCGGTTCCGACCCGCGAACATCAGAGTGGCGGCCAGCCGAACCACCGTCCGCCGGCGCATCGTCGAACACTCGGAGCCAGATCACCACCCGCCCTCATCGATCAGGCGCCACGGCAAAAGCGCCCACAAGAAGGGGCCTGGCGGCCTTTCTTCATCCAGTGTGCCGGCGGCAATTGACCGGGCCCTCAAGGCTTCCCCTACGGGCGGCCTGCGGCCGGCCTTGACCGCCCTCCCGTCACCGCCGACGGGTGGGGCCATTCGTCGCGAGCGTCCTATAGGTCGCATTCGCCATCGCGACACGCTCTCCACACCCGACGGTGCCGGCCCGAAGGGCCGGCGAAGTGTTGACAAGAAGCGCTCCTTCAGATCAGAGAGCGCGTCGAAGTAGGGGCCGATGGGCCCATCGGTGGCGCGGACGTAGTCGAGGTCCTCGCTGTAGCGGAGCGAGTGCGGGAGGTGGACCTTGTGCAGGCACGTCCCGCCGCGGAACACGAGCTCGTCGCCCAGCACCTCGTGGTTGACGATCTCGCAGATCAGCCGGCTGAGCACGAGGTCCTGCTCGACCTGGTCGCGGGGCGGCCAGGGCGCGCCGCGCGACCAGTGCGTGATCGCGGCGGCGGGAATCACAGGTCGGGCTCGACCACCGTGTTGACGCGTACACGCCAACGGCGGTCGACCTTGCCCCGCCGCTCGCGGTGCTGATCGAGCTTCGAGGGCTCCTCGGTCGCTGAGGCCACGGCGCTCGCCAGCGCGTCGAGACGGACGTCCGTGAACTGCTCGACGAGCCAACCGATCCGCCTAGCAGCCGCGATCGGGAACCGAGCCACGAGCTTCGCCAGTTCCTCGTCGTGCAGCTTCCCGTCGCTGGCCAGGTCGATGAGCACCGTGGCGACGTTGTGCAGCGCGCCGCCGAGCTCCGGCCGGTTGGCGAGATCCATCGCCGTGAGCTCCGGCGTGGCGACGGCCATCGTCCCCGTCGGCGTGTTGTGCCGCCTCGACGGCAACGAGCCGGCCTCCCGGTTCGTGATGAACCGGAGCCGCACGCGCCCGAAGCTGCGGTCTCGCACATCCTTGTCGACGACGACCTGGAAGAGCTGTGGTCGCTGGTGGGCGGCGCCGTGGACCTCCGCGGCCGAGAGGTAGCCGATGTAGTAGGCACGCCCGAGGTGCGACATGAGCGCGTCGATGAACCAGGCGGCAGGCACTGCGCCCCAGCTGCGGTACTCCGGCGGGATCGGGATGTAGAGGCCCCGCGCCGGGCTGAACGCGAGCTTGTTCTTGATCAGGCGGGCGAGCGCCGGCCGGGCGCTGGCAGGCTTGATCCCCGCAGCTGCGGCCGCGTCCTCCGTGGTGAAGGCGTGCACCCCGGCGCTGAGCAGGGCGTCGGGAAGCTTCGCGATCTCCACCCGGCCCTCGACGACGCCAGAGGCGAGCATTCCCGCCAGTACCGGTTCGGTGTCTGCCAACTGCGGATCGTTACGCGCGGGGTCACGATCTGCGGTTCGGAGCCAGCTCTACCGGTACTTCACGGCCAGCGGCTCGATGCCCAGGTCGTGGAGCCGCGCCTCGACGGCGCTGATCAACGCATCGGCAGCCGGACCAGTTCGCGCTTCCACCCACCGCGCAACTGCGGGAGTCGTCAACAGCGAAGCCGAAACCGCCTTCGCCATGGCTCACCCCCGATGTAGAGCGCGGGCGGATAGACGCGAGCCAGGGGCCACCGAAAGGCCCCTGACCAGCACTTTCTTGGAGCGGACGACGGGATTCGAACCCGCGACCCCAACCTTGGCAAGGTTGTGCTCTACCAGCTGAGCTACGTCCGCAGCGGGCGCCAGCCTAGCAGCGGGCCTCTCCGCGCCCCGCTGACTCCAGCTCGGCCAGGGCGGGGGGCAGCAGCCCGGCGAGGGCGCCGACGTCGGGGACGGCGGCCCGGTCCACCACCACGCCGGCGTGGAGCGATCCCGCGTGGCTGAGCACGGTGACGTTCAGGGCCACCCCCTCGACCAGCGGGCCGAAGGGGACGAGCGCCGCCACCCGCGCCCCGGCCAGGTAGAGGGGGAACGGGGGCCCGGCCACGTTGGAGACGATCACGTTGCACGCCGGCGGCAGTCGCTCGGCCAGGCGCACCCCGGCGGCCACCCGGGCGGCGGCCGACGTGACCGCCGGCACCGTCGCTTCGGCCCACTCCTGCACCACACCGGGCCCGAGGACGCCCTCCCGGGCCTTGGCCGCCGCCGCCGAGGCGGCGACGGCGCGGAGGCGCTCGACGGGATCGTCGACGGTGGTGGCGAGCGACACCAGGACCGGCTCCAGCAGGTTGGCGCCGGTCGTGGCGCCGTCGGGGGCGGCCAGCGCCACGGGCACCAGGGCCACCAGGTCGCGCTCGGGTGCCTGCCCGACCCGGGCCAGGTGGGTGCGCAGCGCGGACGAGCACAGGGTCAGGACCACGTCGTTGAACGTGCACCCGAACTCCCGCTTCACCCCCTTCACGGCGTCGAGGGGAAGGTGCGCCCACGCCACCGCCCGCTGCGAGGTGAGCGCCACGTTGAACGGCGTGCGTGGCGCGCTGAACGGGGCGGGCGG
>JALYMX010000212.1 GCA_030773495.1 Actinomycetota bacterium
GTGCCGGCGCCGGCACGGGCGCCGATGGCGACGCCGGCCGCGGCAGCCCCAGCAGCGCCCGTGATCGGGCCAGCAGCAGCTCGGGCTCGGTCTTCCGGACAGCAGCGTCCACGCAGGGCGTCACCCGGCGGGCATCGGGATCGGCGCTGAAGAGCACCACCCGGGCGGCCGGCCACAGGTGCTTGAGCAGCGGCGCCAGCTCGGCGCCGGAGGGAACGCCCTGCAGCACGTCGTCGAGCACCACCAGGTCGATGTCGCGGGTCTCCTCGGCCGCCAGCTCGAGGGCGCGCGACAGGGACCCGGCGTGCCAGCACAGGCGGAAGTCCTCGTCGTCCACGAACACCAGCTCGACGGCCAGCCGCGTCAGGGGGTCGTCCTCGACGACCACCACGTTGAACGCCACGGTGAGATCGTCCATGTTTGGGGCCATTAGTGGCAGCTTGAGGGTGCGAACGGCGGTGCGTCCAGGGCCGTTGGCGAAATGGCCCGAACGGGCCACCAGCGGGTAGTCATCCGGGTCTACCCTTTACCCCTCGAACTCCACGAATAGGGGCACCGTGGCCAAGGCACCGGAGCACTGACCGGATGGATGCCATCCCCGCCTTGGCGGCCGGCGTCGTCGACGCGATGCACGACGGCCTCGCCATCCTGGACGACTGCTTCCGCCTGGTGGTGTGGAACCGGGCGGCCGCCGCCATCACCGGGTGGTCGCACGAGGAGGCGGCGCTGCGACTCGATACCGACCTGCCCCGCGGGCTGGTCGCCCTCGACGACGCCACGTTCGTCGACGTGCGGCGGTTCGTGGTGCCCCACGCCGGCCGGGGCTACACGGCCATCGTCTTCTCCGACGCCAACGCCCAGGTGGCGCTGCTCCAGCGCGAGCGCAGCTACGCCGAGGCCTACGAGCGGTTCCGCCGCATCGTCGACACCGCCAGCCAGGCCTTCGTCTCCGTCGACGGCGAGGGGCGCGTCACCGGGTGGAACGCGGCGGCCGAGGCCATGTTCGGGTGGAACCGAGCCGAGGTGATGGGGAGGACGGTGGCCGACATCGTCGTCCCGCTGCGTGGCCCGGACGGCCAGGTCGAGTCGTTCCAGCGCCACCTGAGCACCGCCGGGAGCGCGCCGGCGAAGCGCGCCGTCGTGCTGACCGCGCTGCGGCGGGACGGAAGCGAGCTCCCCGTCGAGCTCAGCGTGCGCATGGCTCCGGGCGACGACCAGGCGGAGCTGTTCGCCTTCATCACCGACGTGACCGAGCAGCAGCGCGCCGAGGAGCTCCTGCGGGCGGCGCGGGACCAGGCGCTCGAGGCGTCACGGCTCAAGTCCGAGTTCCTGGCCACCATGAGCCACGAGATCCGCACCCCGATGAACGCCGTCATCGGCATGAGCGACCTGCTCCTCGGCTCAGGGCTCGACGCCGACCAGCGAGAGCTGGCGGAGGTGGTCCGCGGCTCGGCCCAGGCGCTCCTGGCCCTCATCGACGACATCCTCGACTTCTCCAAGATCTCGGCCGGCAAGCTCGACCTCGAGGTCGTGGACTTCGACCCGTGCTCGGTGGTGGAGGAGGTGGCGGAGATGCTCGCCGCCCCGGCGCATGCCCGACGCCTCGAGGTCACCGCGGCGACGTGCCGCCTCGCCTCGCCGATCCGGGGCGACCCCGCCCGGCTCCGCCAGGTCCTGGTCAACCTGGTGGGCAACGCCGTCAAGTTCACCGAGGAGGGCGAGGTGTGCGTGGCCTCCTCGGTGGCCGAGGAGACGGCGCAGCGGGTGGTGATGCGGTTCGCCGTGCGCGACACGGGCATCGGGATCCCGCCCGACCGCCAGGAGTCGCTGTTCGACCCCTTCTCCCAGGCCGACGCCTCCACCACCCGCCGCTACGGCGGCACCGGGCTCGGGCTGGCCATCTGCAAGCAGCTCGTCACCCTCATGGGCGGGCAGATCGGCGTGGAGAGCGCGCCGGGCCGGGGCAGCACCTTCTGGTTCACCGTTCCGTACGAACGGGCGCGGCGCGACGACGACGGCGGCGCCGCGCCCGACCTCGGCGGTCACCGCGTGCTTGTCGTGGACGACAACGCCACCTCCCGCGACGCCCTCGTCGCCCTGCTGGCCGAGAGCGGGGCGCGCGCCGAGAGTGCCGAGGATGGCCAGCGGGCGCTCGCCATGCTCCTCGACGCCGCCGCCCGTGACCCGTTCGACGTGGCCCTGGTCGACGCCCTCATGCCCGAGATGGACGGGGTCGCCCTGGTGCGCGCCCTGGCGGCGCGCCCCGAGCTGGCCGCCCTCAAGACGGTCATGCTCGCCCCCGGCCCCGAGCGCGCCAACCTGCGGGCGCAGGTGGGCGACGCCGTCACCGCCTGCCTCACCAAGCCGGTGCGCCGGGCGCTGCTCCGCGACACCATCGCCGCCCTCGGGGAGGACCGCCCACCCGACCGCGAGCCCGACACTGCCGCCGGCGCCGGCCCTGCCCGCTCCCCCGCACCCGTCGTGCTCGTCGTCGAGGACAACCCGCTCAACCAGCAGGTGGCGGTGCGGATGCTGGAGCGGTTGGGGTGCGTCGCCCGGGTGGCGTGCAACGGCGTCGAGGGCCTCGACGCCCTGCGCCGGTCCCGGTACGACCTCGTGCTCATGGACTGCCAGATGCCGGTGATGGACGGCTACGTCGCCACCGCCGAGCTGCGGGCCGCCGAGCACGACCGGCGCACTCCCGTGGTGGCCCTCACCGCGGGGGCCATGGACGGCGACGAGGAGCGCTGCCTGGCCGCCGGGATGGACACCTACCTCTCGAAGCCGGTGACGCTCGAGCGCCTCCGCGAGACCCTCGCCCGCTTCTTGGACATCGGCCCGTCAGCCGGCCATCATCCTCACGATCCGTAGCGAGCGGGCGAGGTCGAGAGGGGGCACAGGCGATGGGGGCCGTGGGGCGGGAGGCGGTGCGGGTGGCGCGCGGCGACGACCGCCTGCTGGCTCCCACCCGGGTCACGGCCACGCTCATCGTGCCGGTCCTGGTCGCCGCCTGGTCCGTGCTGTTCCTCTTCCCCACCCGATCGGACGACCTGTGGGCGTGGGCGGTGGCCCCCGAGATGACGGCGCTGGTCATGGGCGGGGGGTACCTGGCGGGGGCGTACTTCTTCGCCCGCGTCACGAGGGCGGGCCGCTGGCACCGCGTGGGGTGGGGCTTCGTCGGCACGACGGTGTTCACCACCCTCCTCCTGCTCGCCACCGTCGTGCACTGGGACCGCTTCAACCACGGCCACGTCTCCTTCTGGGCGTGGCTGGCCCTCTACGTGATCACGCCGCCGTTGCTGCCCGTGCTGTTCGTCCGCAACCGGCGCTTCGACCCGGGCGTCCCCGAGCCCGGCGACGTCCCCGTCCCCCGCCCGATGAGGGTGGCCTGGGTGGTGGCCGGCGCCGCCCAAGTGGCGCTGGCTGTGGTGATGACGGCGGCCCCCCGCCTCGTGCTCGACCGGTGGCCGTGGACGATCACGCCGCTCACCGCCCGGACGCTGGCCGCCTTCATCGCCTTCCCCGCGGTGACGTGGCTGTGCCTGGCCGTGGACGACCGGTGGAGCAGCTTCGAGGTTCCCTTCCGCACGGCCACGCTCGGCCTGCTCCTGGTCGCCGCCGCCGCCGTCCTCGCCCGCGACGACCTCGACGGGCCGGCGTGGTCGGTGCGGGTCTTCGCCGTGGTGCTGGCCGGCACGCTGGCCGCCCTGCTCGTCGTGCAGGTGGCCATGCAGCGCCGGGCGATGCCGGTGCGAAAACGGCCCCGAGGGAGCGCGGCAGCCGCGTAGTACCATCCGCGTCGTCGCGCAGCTCAGTACGAAACCACGGCGGACAGGGGCGCGGGTCCGTGCGCTCGACGGCCTTCGGGGTCTGGCGATCGCCGGTGTCCTCGTCTTCCACGCCGCCCCGTCCATGGCCTCCGGCGGCTTCCTCGGCGTCGAGGTCTTCTTCGTGCTGTCCGGGTACCTCCTCACCGCCCACCTGCTCGGTGAGCACGCCCGCACGGGCACCGTCGACTGGCGCTCCTACCTGCGCCGGCGGGCGCGCAGGGTGGGGCCGGCGCTGGCGGTGTTCCTCATGGCGCTGGTCGTGCTCGGCCCCCTGGTGGCCGGCTCCGACGCCCACCGCCTGCGCGGCGACGTGCTGCTGTCGGCCCTCGGGCTCACCAACTGGCACCTGATCCACGACGGCAACTCGTACTTCACCGGCCTCGGTCGGCCGCCGCTCGTCCAGCACCTGTGGTCCCTGGCCGTCGAGATCCAGTTCTACGCCGTCGTGCCGGCGCTGGTGTGCTGGCTGGCCCGGCGTTCCCGCCGCTCGGCGGCGGCCGCCCTCCTGGGCGGCATCGCCGCCTCCGCCCTGCTCATGGGGTGGCTGGCGGGCGGCGCCGATTCGTCGCGCGCCTACTACGGCACCGACACCCGCATCGGGGCGCTGCTCACCGGTGCCCTGCTCGCGCTGGCCCTCACCCCGCCGGCGCGGCCCCGCGTGGGCACGGCCGCCCACGGGGCACCGCTGCTCGGAGCCGCCGGCCTGGGCCTGCTCGTCGTGCTGTTCCTCACCGTCGACGAGGGCTCCGGCTCGCTGTACCCGGGCGCCTTCCTCGCCTGCCGCCTGGCCACGGCCATGGTGATCGTCGCCGCCGTCCGCGGCGCATGGGCGCCCGACGTGCTGGCGACGGGGGCGGCGCGCTGGCTCGGCCTGCGCTCGTACAGCATCTACCTGTGGCACTGGCCGCTCGTGGTCGTCACCCGCCCCGGCCTCGACGTGGGCTGGCCGCCGCTGGTCGCCGACGCCGTCGTCCTCGCCGGGGGCGTGGTGCTCGGGCACCTGTCGTACCTCGTCGCCGAGCGCCCCTTCCTCGGCTCCCCCTCCCGCCCGCTCCCCGGCCTGACCGGCCACGTGGTGGCGGCCACGCGGTGGGGTGTGGCCGGCGTGGCCGCCGGGGCCACCGCCGTGCTGTTCGTCAACCTCCCGACGGTCGACCCGATCGCTCAGAGCCTGCGCCTCGGCGAGCAGGTGGTGGCCGCCCAGGCGGCGCCCCTGCCGGCGCCGGAACCCACCGTGCCCGCCACCACGGCACCACGCCCACCGCCGGTGCCGGAGACGACGGCGGCCAGCGTGGCGCCCCCGCCACCGCCCACCACCCCGCCCACCGCCGCTCCCCAACCCACGGTCCCGCCGGCGCTGCCCGGCCC
>JALYMX010000213.1 GCA_030773495.1 Actinomycetota bacterium
CTACCGCGCCCCACGGACGGCCGGCGGCACCACGACGTTCCGCCCCGGCCCCGGCGCGCCGGTCGGCGTGCTCACCGGCGCCTACGGCGCCCGGGTGCTGCGCCCCCTGATCGAGGCGCTGGGACGGGACGACGTGCGCCTCGTCGCCGTGGAGAACACCTTCTTCGGCGGCAACATCGGCGTCACCGGCCTCCTCACCGGCCAGGACCTGGCGAGCGCCCTCGCCGCCGAGCCCGAGGGACACCGCTACCTGCTGCCGGACGTGTGCCTTTCGGGCGACGCCTTCCTCGACGGGCTGACCCTCGCCGACCTGCCCCGGCCGGTGGAGGTCGTCGCCGCCGACGGCCGCTCGCTGCGCGCGGCGCTGGCCGAGGGTCGCTGGGGGGCGCGGCGGGGCCGTCGGGAGCCGGCGGTGGCCGGGTGAAGCCGGTCGTCGCCGTCGTCGGCCGCCCCAACGTGGGCAAGTCCACGCTGGTCAATCGCATCCTCGGGCGCAGGGAGGCCATCGTCGAGGAGCGCCCCGGCGTGACGCGCGACCGCAAGGTCGTCGACGCCGAGTGGAACGGCCGGGAGTTCACGCTGGTCGACACCGGAGGCTGGCTGGCCGGCGACGACCCGCTGGACCGCCAGGTGAGCGCCCAGGCCGAGCGGGCGGTGGCCGAGGCCGACCTGCTGCTGGTCGTGGTGGACACCGCGGTGGGCGCCACCGACGAGGACGTCCAGGTTGCCCGCATGCTGCGCCGGGCCGGCAAGCCGGTGCTGCTCGTGGCCAACAAGGTGGACTCGGAGCACCGGGAGGCCGACGCCTGGGCGTTGGCCCGCCTCGGCCTCGGCGACCCGTGGCCGGCATCGGCGCTCCACGGCCGCGGCGTCGGCGACCTGCTCGACGAGGTGGTGCGCCTTCTCCCCGGCGACGCCGAGCCCGCCGGTGACGGCGATGGTGACGGGGAGGCGGAGACAGCCGAGGGCGAGGCGGCGGACGACGTGCCGAGCGTGGCCATCGTCGGCCGCCCCAACGTCGGAAAGTCGACGCTGTTCAACCGCTTGGTCGGTGACGAGCGATCCGTGGTCCACGATCTCCCCGGCACCACGCGCGACGCCGTCGACACCCTCATCGAGACCGACGGCGGCCCGCTGCGCCTGATCGACACCGCCGGCATGCGCCGCCGGGCCCGCACCGGCGAGGGCCCGGAGTTCTACTCCCTGGTTCGGGCCCTGCGGGCCATCGACCGGGCCGACGCCGCTGTGCTCGTCATCGACGCCTCCGAGGGGGTGACGTCGCAGGACCAGCGCCTGGCCGAGCGGATCGACGCCGCCGGCAGCCCCGTCGTGCTCCTGTTGAACAAATGGGAGACCCTCGACGCCGAGGCCCGTGAACACGTGCTGGGCGAGGTGGCGGACCGCCTGGCCTTCCTCGCCTACGCGCCGGTGCTGAAGGTGAGCGCCCGCACGGGCCTGGGCGTGCACAAGCTCCTCCCCGCCCTCGACCAGGCCATCGACGCCTACCACCGGCGCATCCCGACCGCGGAGCTCAACAAGGTGGTGCAGGAAGCTCAGGCCGCCCACCCGGCCCCGGGCGCCCGGGTGCTCTACGCGACGCAGGGCGCCACCAACCCTCCAACGTTCACGCTCTTTGCCAGCCGGGCCCTCCCACAGCCGTACCTGCGCTACCTCGAGCGGCGCATCCGAGAGCACTTCGGTTTCGGGCCCACCCCGTTGAAGCTGCGGGTGCGCCGACGAGACGGGTGAACGCCACAGAACCGACAGCTAGCGTGGCTCCGGCATGGTGAACCGGCCCCTCCTGCTGGTCGTCGCCGCCGGCTGTCTGACAGCGGCCGTGGTGTGGGGTCGCTCGGCGTTCCGGCTGGAGCGGGCGTTGCGGCGGATCCGCCACAGCGAGGGCGAGACGGGGCCGGGAACGGCGGTGGCGTCGCTCGGGTTCCGCAAGGAGATCCACACGATGGTCCTCTACGCCCTGCTCGGCGTGGGCATGGCGGTGAGCTCGCTGTCGGAGGACCCGGAGTTCGACGCCCCCCTCCTGCTCGTGCTGATACCGGTGGCGCTTTCGCTGCGGTTGGGGAGCAAGATCCTGGCCGAGGCCCGGCTCACCGAGGAGCGCTGGGTGCTGGAGCGGCGGGCGCAGGAGGTGCTGAACCAGCAGAGCGAGCTGACGCCGATGCGGTGGTCGGCCCGGCTGGCTCCCGACGACCTCCCCGCCATGCAGGGCTTCGAGGTGGCCCATCTGTACGAGCCGGGGATGGGCGCCATGGCCGGCGACTTCTACGACCTGTTCCCAAATGGCCGGGCCCGCCTGGTCGCCGTCATCGGTGACGTGGCCGGGCACGGGATCGAGCCGTCGATCACCGCCTTCCAGGTGAAGTACCTGCTCCGGGTGTTCCTGCGTCAGTACCGCGACCCCGCCCAGGCCATCGAGGAGCTCAACGTGGTGCTGTCCGCCCAGGGCCGTCCGGAGGACCTGGTCTCGCTGTGCACCGTGGTGTTCGACCAGGCGGCCGCCACCTTGCGGTTCGCCTCGGCGGGGCATCCGCCGGCGTGGGTGTGGCACGACGGGGAGGTGCGCCCGCTGCGCTCCACCGGGCCGCTGCTGACCCTCGACCCGAAGGGCTCCTACTACAGCAGGGAGGTCCCGCTCGATCCCGGCGACGTCCTGCTCATGTACACCGACGGACTCACCGAGGCCCGCTCCGGCGACCAGCTGTTCGGCGAGGAGCGCATCGCCCAGACGCTGCGCAGGGACCCGGGTGAGGACCTGATGTCGCTGTGCAAGGGCCTGCTCGAGGCGGCGCGGGACTTCGCGTCCGAGCCGCTCATCGACGACGTGGCCATCCTCGCCATCCGGCGGACCTGAGCGTGCCCGCCGTCGCCGCCCTCACCGCCCGGTCGCCCTGACCGTGCCGTGGTGCGACGAGTGCAGCCGCTTCCTCCCACCAGCCAACGTCGGGGAGGCAGCGGAGTGCCCAGGGTGCGGCACCGTGGTGGGAGGCGACGACGTCCCGAAGGTGCCGTGGCACTTCAAGCTCCTCGTCGTCGCCACCGTGGCGTACCTCGCGTGGCGGGCGCTGCAGGGCGTGGCGTGGGTGGTCGGCCGCCTGTGACGCCCCGCCGGTGGGCGGGACTACGATCGAAGCCGTCACGGGCTGTGGCGCAGCTTGGTTAGCGCGCTTGACTGGGGGTCAAGAGGTCGGGAGTTCAAATCTCCCCAGCCCGACAAGAAAACCGCAGATCAGGGCGTTAAACCTTGAGAACCGTTCTCAGGTTCCAGAGCCTGCACCACATCTGCACCACATGAGGTGCGAAGATCGCTCGCTCGCGCGGCGTCGAGGACCGCCGCCGCGCCGCGAAGGTCGTCGGGGTAGAGGTGGCTGTAGACCCGGAGGAACATGGCCGGGTCGTGCCCCAGGATCGCCG
>JALYMX010000214.1 GCA_030773495.1 Actinomycetota bacterium
CGTTGCCGACGTTCAGGAAGGCCTGCTCCGGCAGGTCGTCGAGCTCGCCGTCGACCAGCGCCTCGAAGCTGTCCACCGTCTCCTCCACGGGCACGTAGATGCCCTCGAGGCCGGTGAACACCTGGCCCACGAAGAACGGCTGCGACAGGAACCGCTGGATGCGGCGGGCCCGGGAGACGATCACCTTGTCCTCCTCGGCCAGCTCGTCGAGACCGAGGATGGCGATGATGTCCTGCAGCTCCTTGTAGCGCTGGAGCGTCTTCTTCACCCGCTGGGCCACGTCGTAGTGGCGCTGGCCCACCACTTCGGGGGTGAGGATGGTGGAGCTGGACGAGAGCGGATCGACCGCCGGGTAGATGCCCTGGGCGGCGATGTCCCGGGACAGCTCGGTGGTGGCGTCGAGGTGGGTGAAGGTGGTGAACGGCGCCGGATCGGTGTAGTCGTCGGCGGGGACGTACACGGCCTGCAGTGAGGTGATGGAGCGGCCCCGGGTGGAGGTGATGCGCTCCTGCAGCTCGCCCATCTCGTCGGCCAGCGTGGGCTGGTAGCCCACGGCCGAGGGCATGCGCCCGAGCAGCGTGGACACCTCGGATCCGGCCTGCACGAAGCGGAAGATGTTGTCGACGAACAGCAGCACGTCCTGCTGGCGCACGTCGCGGAAGTACTCCGCCATGGTGAGGGCCGACAGGGCGACGCGCAGCCGCACGCCCGGCGGCTCGTCCATCTGCCCGTAGACCAGCGCCGCCTTCTCCATGACGCCGCTCTCGCGCATCTCCAGCCACAGGTCGGTGCCCTCGCGGGTGCGCTCGCCCACCCCGGCGAACACCGAGACGCCGCCGTGCTGCTGGGCGACGCGGCTGATCATCTCCAGGATGACCACGGTCTTGCCCACCCCGGCGCCGCCGAACAGGCCGATCTTGCCGCCCTGGGCGTAGGGCTCGAGCAGGTCGACCACCTTGATGCCCGTCTCGAACATCTGGGACTTGGGCTCGAGGTCGGCGAACTCGGGGGCGTGGCGGTGAATCTCCCACCGGTCCTCGATCTCGCCGAGGTCGCCGGCGTCGAGCTGCTCGCCGATGACGTTGAACACGTGCCCCAGCACGCCCGGCCCCACGGGCACGCTGATCCCCCGCCCGGTGTTGCGCACCGGCGTCCCCCGCCTGAGCCCGTCGGTGGGCTTGAGGCAGATGGCCCGCACGCGGGATTCGCCGATCTGCTGGGCCACCTCGGCGGTGACGACCGTCGTCTCGCCCTCCAAGGAGATCTCCATCTCCAGGGCGGTGTTGATCTCGGGCAGCTCGGACGGGGCGAACTCGACGTCGACGACGGGCCCGGCGACGGCCACGACGCGGCCGTCCGTGCTCCTCGTCTGGGTGGTCTCGGCGGTCTGGGTGACGGTCATGGCCTTCGGGCTCCTGACATGCGGGGGTCGATCTCGTCGGGCAGGACGTCGTAGGAGACGAGGGTGTCCGGCAGGTAGTCGTTGCCCCCGGACTTGGACCTGCGCAGCGCCTCGGCGCCACCGACGATCTCCATGATCTCGGTGGTGATGGCATCCTGCCGCGCCCTGTTCATGATACGGGACAGCTTGACGATGAGATCCTCGGCGTTCTCCGTGGCCGACTTCATGGCCCGCTGCCGTGCCGCGTGCTCGGAGGCGGCGGCCTCCAGCATGGCGGCGAACAGGCGGGCCTCCACGTAGCGGGGCAGCAGCCGGGAGAGGATCTCCCCCGGCTCCGGCTCGAACTCGTACCCCGCCTCGGGGCCGCCATCGGCCGCCTCGGTGAGGGCGGCGGCGTCGAGGGGCATGAACTGGCGGACCACGGCCCGCTGGGTCGTCGCCGACAGGAACTGGGTGTACACCAGCTTGACCAGCTGGACGTCGCCGGCCAGGAACGGCTCGGTGACCGTGGCGGCCACCGCCTTGGCGTCCTCGTAGGAGGGCTGCTCGCTCATCCCCGAGAACGAGGCGTCGATGCGGTAGCCGCGGAAGCGGAAGAACGACTCGCCCTTGCGCCCGGCCACCACCAGCGAGTAGTCGCGTCCCCTGCCCTGCTCCTCGTGCAGGTCGCGCTCGGCGGCGCGGATCACGCTCGAGTTGTAGGCGCCGGCCAGCCCGCGGTCGGCGGTGACCACCACGTAGGCGACCTTGCCCACTTCCTCGGCCTGGCGCAGCAGGGGGTGGTCGAGGTCGGCGCCGCCGGCGGCCAGGCTGCGGATGACCTCGGTGATCTGGTCGCTGTAGGGGCGGGCGGCCGCCACCCGCTGCTCGGCCTTCACGATGCGGGAGGCGGCGATGAGCTCCATCGCCTTGGTGATCTTCTTGGTGGACTCGACGCTCTTGATGCGGCGCCGGAGGGTGCGCTCCTTGCCTCCGGCCACGTTACGCCGCCGTCTCCTTGGCCTTGGGCTGGAACTGGTCGGCGAAGCCCTTCACGGCACCCTTGAGGGCGTCGCCCTCGGGGAGCTTCCCGGAGCTGCGGATGGTGTCGAGCAGGTCGGCGTGGCGGGTGCGCATGTACTCGAGCAGCTCGGTCTCGAAGCGGCGCACCTCGTCGACCGGGAGCGGGTCGAGGAACCCGGCGGTGCCGGCGTAGATCGACACCACCTGCTCCTCCACCGGCGCCGGCGAGTTGAGCGGCTGCTTCAACAGCTCGGTGAGCCGGTATCCCCGGTCGAGGTACCCCTGCGACGTCTTGTCGAGCTCGGACCCGAAGGTGGCGAAGGCCTCGAGCTCGCGGAACTGGGCCAGGTCGATCTTCATGGTGCCGGCCACCGACTTCATGGCCTTGATCTGCGCCGCCCCGCCCACCCGGGACACCGAGATGCCCACGTTGATGGCCGGTCTCACGCCGGCGTTGAACAGGTCGCTCTCCAGGTAGATCTGGCCGTCGGTGATGGAGATGACGTTGGTGGGGATGTAGGCCGACACGTCGCCCGCCTTGGTCTCGATGACCGGGAGGGCGGTGAGCGAGCCGGCGCCCCGCTCGTCGCTCAGCTTGGCTGCCCGCTCGAGCAGGCGGCTGTGCAGGTAGAACACGTCGCCGGGGTAGGCCTCGCGCCCCGGCGGCCGGCGCAGCAGCAGCGACACCTGGCGGTAGGCCTCGGCCTGCTTCGACAGGTCGTCGTAGACGATGAGGGCGTGCTCGCCGTGCTCCATCCAGTGCTGGCCCATGGCGCACCCGGCGTAGGGGGCGAGGTACTTGAACGGCGCCGGGTCGTCGGCGGGAGCGTTCACCACGACGGTGTAGTCGAGGGCGCCGTAGCGCTCGAGGGTGGCCACGGTCTGGGCGACGGTGGAGCCCTTCTGGCCGATGGCCACGTAGATGCACTTCACGCCCAGGCCGCGTTGGTTGATGATGGTGTCGACGGCCACCGTGGTCTTGCCCGTCTTGCGGTCGCCGATGATCAGCTCACGCTGGCCCCGGCCGATGGGCACCATGGCGTCGATGGCCTTGATGCCCGTCTGGAGGGGCTCGTGGACGGGCTGGCGGCCGGTGATCCCTGGCGCCTGGACCTCGAGGCGGCGGTTGGTGTCGGCGTTGATCGGGCCCTTGCCGTCGATGGGCTGGCCCAGGGCGTCGACCACGCGGCCGATGAGGGCGTCGCCCACGGGCACCGACAGGATGCGGCCGGTGGCCCGCACGGACTGGCCCTCCTGGATGTGGGTGACTTCGCCCAGGACGACGGCGCCGATGTTCTCCTCGTCGAGGTTCAGGGCCAGGCCCAGGGTGCCGCCCTCGAACTCGAGCAACTCGTTCACGGCGGCGTCGGGGAGGCCGGTGACCCGGGCGATGCCGTCGCCCACCTCGGCGATGCGGCCCACCTGGGCGGTGGACATGGTGGGGGTGAAACCGGCCAGCCGCTTGCGCAGCACGGCGGTGATGTCGTCGGGGTTGATGGTGAAGCCGTTGGTGTCGTCGGGCATCACGTCGGTCATCAAAGCGCTTCTTTCAGTTGGTCGAGGCGGTGGCGGACGGAGCCGTCGAGAACGGTGTCGCCGACGCGGGCGACGACGCCGCCGAGGATGGTGGGGTCGACGACCGCCTTCACGGTGACGCTCTTTCCGGTGGCGTTGGACAGGGCGGCAGCCAGCCGCTGGCGCTGGTCGGCGTCGAGCGGTACGGCACTGCGCACCTCGGCGACCGCCTGGGAGCGCTCCTCGGCGGCCTGTGCCACCAGCTTATCGATGATGGCGGGCAATTCGCGGCTGCGCCCGGCGGCCACCACGAACGACACCAGGGCCACGGTGACACGCGACGCCCGCCCGCCGAGCAGGTCCTCGACGATGCCGAGACGGCGCTCGATGGGGAGCGCCGGGTCGGTAAGGGTCGTGCGCAGCTCGTCGTTGGCCTCGAAGGTGCGGGCCACCCGGAACAGCTCGTCGGCGACGGTGTCGAGGCTCCCCTCCGCCCGCGCCACCTCGAACAGGGCCCGGGCGTAGGCGTCGGCCCGCTCGCTCATGCGCGGGACTCGCTGCCCACCGTCTGGATGTAGCGATCGATGAGGCGCATGTTGGCCTCGCGGTCGAGGTTGGCCTCCACGACCTTCTCGGCCAGCTCGATGGCCAGGGCGCCGAGACGGGCCTGGAGCTCGGCCGCGGCCCGCTCCTGGGCGGCGGCGATGTCCTCGCGGGAGCGCTGGCGCAGCTCGGCCACCTCGGCCTCGGCCCGCTGCATCAGGTCCCGCCGCAGCTGGTCGGCGGTGGCCCGGGCCTCCTCGATGATGCGGTTGGACTCGTTGCGGGCGTCGGCCAGCTGGCGCTGGTACTCCTCGAGCACGGTGCCGGCCTCGGTGCGCACCCGCTCGGCCTCGTCGAGGTTCTCGCGGATGCGGTTGGAGCGGGCCTCCATGCTCTTCTTGATCCCGGGGTAGGCGAACTTGTACATGAGGAACAGGAGGGTGAAGAACGAGATGGCCCCCCACACGATCTCGGAGGTCTCGGGGAGGATAGGGCTGGGCGCCTCGTGGCAGTCGTCCGGCTCCCCGCCCCCCTCCAGGATCTCGATGCACTCCTCGGCGGCATGGGAGATGTCCCCGTGGCCCCCGCCCTCCTCCTCCACGGCGCCGGCCACGCCTGCGAGCCCGAGCAGCGTGAGCCCCACGACGACGCCGACGGCGGCCAGCACTCTGCGCACGACGCCTCCTAGCCCGAGATGATGAACGAGAGGACGAACCCGAACAGCGCCAGGGCCTCGGTGAAGGCGATGCCCAGGAACATGGTGGTGCGCACCATGCCGGCCGCCTCGGGCTGGCGGGCCATGGCCGTGATGGCGTTGCCCACCACCAGGCCGATGCCGATCCCGGGGCCGATGGCGGCGCCGCCGTAGACGATGCCGCGGCCGATGGCGGTGAGGCCCGCCGTCGGGTCGGCACCGCCGCCCGCCTGGGCCAACACGTGCAAGCTGCTCAGGTCCAGCAAGGAGCCCTCCTCATGGTTAGTGCTCGGGGTGCAGCGCGCCGCCGATGTACACGGCGGCGAGGATGGTGAAGATGAACGCCTGCAACACGGCGACCAGCACCTCGAACCCGGTGAGGGCGACGAGGAGGGCACCCGGGAGGGCGGCGCCGACCACGGTGGCCTCGAACAGGGCGGTGGCGATGACGGCGAAGCTGACCAGCAGCAGGTGGCCGGCCAGAAGGTTGGCGAAGAGCCGCACGGCCAGCGACAGCGGCCGGACGAAGATGGTGGAGACGAACTCGATGGGCGTGACCAGCACGTACAGCGCCTTGGGCACGCCGGGCGGGAACAGCATCGACTTGAAGTAGCCGAAGAAGCCCTGGCTCTTGATGCCCACGTAGTTGAAGATCACCCACACCAGGATGGCCAGGAGGGCGGGAACGGCCATGCGGGCGGTCACCGGCATCTGGATGGCCGGGATGATCTCGAAGATGTTGGCCACGAAGACGAAGCTGAACAGGGTGAGCAGGAACGGCGTGTACTTGAGGCCCTCGGGCCCGATGGCCTGCAGGATGATGCCCTCCTGCACGAACTCCACGATCGACTCGGCGAAGTTCTGGGCGCCGGTGGGCACCAGGCTGCCGCGGCGGGCGGCGGCCATGAAGAAGGCGAACACGATCACCGCGGAGGCGATGGTGAGCAGCACCACCTTGTTGACGGCGAAGGCGCCGCTGCCGACGATGTCGGGCCACTCGATGAGGTGGCTGACGGGCGGGAACTCGAGGCCGAGCACGGCCATGGTCAACCCCCTCCCCGCGGCGGCTTCACGCCGGGATAGGCCAGCGACAGCGACAGGTGGCGGGTCTCCCACCACAGGAGGCCGAGCTGGGTGACGAGGATGGTGAGGCCGAGGGGCACCATGGCCACCCAGGCCTGGTCGCGCACGGCGGCGATGGCCAGGGCCACCAGCCCGAGGCGCACGACGAACCCGCCGAGGGCCACGCCGGCGAGGACGCCGAGCGACCGGCGCGCCCCCCAGGCCAGGAGCGCGGCCGACACGGCGAGGTTGGCGAGGACGAGGGCGACGCCGTAGGCGGCCGACAAGGCCCCCTCGACCCGCCACCCGAGGGCGGCCACCAGGACCAGCGCCGGCGCCACGGGCAGCCCCCGGCGCAACATGTCGGTGGCCAGCTCCCACTCGACGGCGGGGGGAGCGGCCGGCGCAGGCGCGGTGGTCACGAGGCGCCGCCGGGCGGGCGCCCAGGGCGGGCCCAGGGAGCACCCGCCTCCTGCTCGCGCATGGCCACGTCGTAGGCGTAGTAGGCCCGGACGAAGGTGCCGGCCAGGGCGAACACGGCGAGGGCCACGGTGAACACTGAACCGGTGCCGAGCAGCCCGTCGAGGAGGTGGCCGAGGAAGGCGAAGACCGCTGGGACGGCGACGAACTCCACCGCACGCGCGAGGGTGTCACTGAAGCCGTTGTAGAGCTCGCGCCTTTCGCGAAGGTCCAACCGTCAGCCCCTCTGCCCCGCTCCCGCCCATGGAGGAACGGTCTTGTGAAGCGGTTCGCAATCTAGAAGCCGCCCCCCGGCGGTCGCAAGTCCGCGCCCGCACCGTTCCGCCCCAACGATCTGGGCACGGTTCGGCCCGCTCTCCGGACCTCGGCGTGCCGAGAACGGGCGGGGGCGCGCCGCGCTCACGGCCCGCCCGTCCCCCGCCGCCGCTCGGCCAGCTCCACGACGTCGGCCAGGTCGACCTCGGCCGGCTGCGCCCGCCGGTCGTCGGCCTCGGCGCGGGCCTCCGCCTCGGTCTCGGCCCGCTGGCGGACACCGGGGTGGAACAGCGTGTAGAGCGCCACGACCAGCCCGGCCAGGGCGAAGGGGATGACGGCGTTGCCCTCGTTGGTGAAGGTGGGCAGCAGCACCAGGCCCGACAGGATCGCCGTCCACGCCCACAGGATCACCACCGACCGCTGGTGCCCGTGGCCCAGGCGCATGAGGCGGTGGTGCAGGTGCTCCTTGTCGGGAGCCGAGACGCGGGAGCGGCGCACCGAGCGTCGCACGATGGCGAAGGCGGTGTCGAGGATGGGCACGCCGAGGACGAACACCGGGATGAAGATCGGGGCGAAGAAGAAGTACGTCTGGCCGGCGAACTGGTCGGCGGTGCGCCCGCCCACCACCATGGTGGAGCAGGCCATGAGCAGGCCGAGCAGCAGTGACCCGGCGTCACCCATGAAGATGCGGGCGGGGTGGAAGTTGTGGGGCAGGAAGCCCAGGCACACGCCACAGGCGATGATGGCCACGAGCGGGCCCACGTTCTCAGGAGGCAGGAGGCCAGCCGTCGACAGGCGGTCGCCGTAGACGAAGAAGGCGGCGGCGGCGATGGCCACGATGCCGGCCGCCAGGCCGTCGAGCCCGTCGATGAGGTTCACGGCGTTGGCGATGGCCGCCACCCACACGACGGTGAGCAGGGGGGCCAGGTCGGGCGAGATCGACACGATGTCGAGGAACGGCACCCGGAAGTAGAACATCGTGACGCCGAGGAAGTACAAGACGCTGCCGGCCAGGACCTGCCCGGCCAGCTTGGCCGGCGCCGACACGTCCCGGACGTCGTCGACCAGGCCCACCAGGAAGATGACGCCGGCGGCGAGCAACACCCCGAGAGGCTCGGACGAACCGTCGAACACGGGGCGGAACTGCGGGAGCCGCGAGGCCACGGCCATGGCCACGACCACGGCGGCGAACATGGCGACGCCGCCCGACGTGGGCGTGGGAGAGGCGTGCACGCGGCGGTCGTCGGGCAGCACCACGGCGCCCAGGCGCACCGCCCCCCGCCGGACGACGAACGCGAGGAGGTAGGTGGTGACGGCGGCCACCACCAGGACCACGACGTACCCCTGCACTCAGGCCTCGGGGTAGGGCGGGAACTTCGAGCAGAGGGCGGCCACGTCGTCGCGCACGGCGCTCAGCTCGGCCGGCGACGAGCGCCCCCGCAGGGCCCGGCCGATCAGGGCGGCGATGCGCTCCATCTCCGGCTCCCCCATGCCCGTCGTCGTGACGGCGGCGCTGCCCACCCGGAGCCCGCTCGTGACGAACGGCGAGCGGGGGTCGCCGGGGATCTGGTTCTTGTTGAGCGTGATGCCCGCCCGGTCGAGGACCTCCTGGGCCTCCTTGCCGGTGAGCTCGGCGTCGAAGGTGCGCAGGTCCACGAGCAGCAGGTGGTTGTCGGTCCCTCCCGACACGATGCGAAAGCCCTCGCCGGCCAGGGCCCGGGCCAGCGCCCGGGCGTTGGTCACGACCTGGGCGGCGTACTCGCGGAACTCCGGGCGCCCCGCCTCCCCGAACGCCACCGCCTTGGCGGCGATGACGTGCTCGAGCGGGCCGCCCTGGAGCCCGGGGAAGACCGCCTTGTCGACGGCGGCGGCGTGGTCCGAGGTGGCGAGGATGCAGCCGCCGCGGGGGCCGCGCAGCGTCTTGTGGGTCGTGAAGGTGACCACGTCGGCGAAGGGCACCGGGCTGGGGTGAGCGCCGCCGGCGACCAGGCCGGCGATGTGGGCGGCGTCGAAGAGCAGCAGGGCGCCCACCTCGTCGGCGATGGACCGCAGGGGCGCCGGGTCGATGACGCGGGGGTAGGCGGTCGCCCCGGCCACGATCATCTTCGGCCGGTGCTCCCGGGCCAGGTCCCGGATGCGGTCGAAGTCGAGCCGCTCGTCGCTCTCCGTGACGCCGTAGGAGACGAACCGGTAGATGCGGCCGCTGAAGTTCACCGGCGACCCGTGGGTGAGGTGGCCCCCCTGGTCGAGGCGCATGCCGAGGACGGTGTCGCCCGGCTCGAGCAGAGCCAGGTAGGCGGCCATGTTGGCGTTGGCGCCGGAGTGGGGCTGCACGTTGGCGTGGTCGGCCCCGAACAGCGCCTTGGCCCGCTGGCGGGCCAGCTCCTCGGCCTCGTCGACG
This sequence comes from Actinomycetota bacterium, assembly GCA_030773495.1. GTDB lineage: Bacteria > Actinomycetota > Acidimicrobiia > Acidimicrobiales > JALYMX01. The sequence goes on from JALYMX010000214.1 coordinate 9,355, forward strand.
ATGGCGTTCCCGCCGTAGTAGCGCCGGCCGGGGTAGCCCTCGGCGTACTTGTTGGTGAGCACCGAGCCGGTGGCCTCCAGCACCGCTTTGGAGGTGAAGTTCTCAGAGGCGATCAGCTGGAGCGTGGTGGACTGGCGCTCGAGCTCGCGCTCGACGATGGAGAACAGCTCGGTGTCCCGCTCGCCCCCGACCGTGGTCATGTCGTCTCCCCGGGCGGGGCCCCAACCCCGGCCTCCTCGCCGAAGCGGGGCCCCATCCCCGCCGGCGCCGTCAGTGCCATCTCCCCGGGCGGGGCCCCAACCCCGGCCTCCTCGCCGAAGCGGGGCCCCATCCCCGCCGGCGCCGTCATGTGCTGCCCTCGATCTCGGCGATCTGGGCCAGCCGGGGCTCGTGGCGGCCGCCCTCGAACGGGGTGCCGAGCCACAGGGCGAGGATCTCGTCGGCCAACGCCGGGGCCACGATGCGGGCGCCGATGGCGAGCACGTTGGCGTCGTTGTGCTGGCGGGACAGCCGGGCCGTGTACAAGTCGTTGCACAGCGCGGCGCGCACGCCGCGCACCTTGTTGGCGGCGATCTGCTCGCCCTGCCCGCTGCCCCCCAGCACGACGCCCCGCTCGGCCCGGCCCTCGACCACCACCCGCCCCACGGCGGCGCAGATGGGCGGGTAGTCCACCGACTCGTCGCTGTGGGTGCCGTGGTCGTCGACCTCGTGGCCCAGCTTCTCCAGCGTGGCGACCAGGTGCTGCTTGAGGTGGTACCCGGCGTGGTCCGACCCGATGGCGACCTTCACGTGCGCGCTCCTCCTGTCGTGGCCCGTCGCCACCCGAGCTCGACGAGCCGGGCGGTCAGGGCGTCGATCTCCTCGGCCACCCGGCCGTAGACCTCGGGCCCCTGACCGATCGGGTCGGCCACGTCGTCGTGGCGGGAGGCGCCGGCCAGCATGTCGGTGCTCCGCCCGGCGTGCACCTTGGCCAGCCACTCGTCGAACGGCTGCCCGGACGCCCGGGGACCGGTCTGCTCGGCCCGGCGCACCAGCTCCTTCAGCGTGAACGTGCGCGGCCACGCGGGCGGAGCGAGCACCACGGCGTGGCGCAGGTGCTCGCGGGCCATGCCCAGCACGAGGTCGGCGCCGAGGATCATGTCGGCGGCCACCCGCCGGCTGCGGTGGGCGGAGGTGTCGAAGCCGGCGGCGGCCATGGCGGCGACGCCCTCGGCGGGGGCCGCCACGTCGTCGAACAGCAGCCCGGCCGAGGAGACCCGTGCCTCCACGCCGAGCGCGCCCAAGCGGTGGCGGAGGAAGGCTTCGGCCATCGGCGAGCGGCAGATGTTGCCGGTGCAGAGGACCAGGATGTCGATGGCGCGAAGTCTACCGACGGCGCCGCCGGCGCCGGGGTTCCCCGGAGGGACGATGCCCCCCGCCCTCCTCGCCGAAGCGGGGCCCCAACCCCGCCGGCGCCGTCAGTGCCCTCTCTCCCCGGCCGGGGCCCCAACCCCGGCCTCCTCGCCGAAGCGGGGCCCCAACCCCGCCGGCGCCGTCAG
>JALYMX010000215.1 GCA_030773495.1 Actinomycetota bacterium
CGGTGAGGGCGGCGCCGGCGGCGACGACGGGGGCGCGGCGGCGGGCCAGCAGCGCCACGGTGGCGGGCAGCACGGCCAGCTCGACGGCCATGCGGGCGGGAAGGGCGAAGTCGTCGTAGGCCTGGCGGACCCGTTGCGACCAGAACTGGTGCGCCGTCGCCGGCCGCCGCCGGACGTAGAGGTCGAGGGGGGCGACCACCTTCCCGCCGGCCGCCTCGATGGTGCGGATCAGCTCCAGGTTCTCGAACAGGCACTCGGCGTCGTAGCCGCCGGCGGCGAGGAAGCGGGACCGGCGCAGGCCGAGCGTGCCCGGGTAGTCGGCGGCCAAGGCGCGGTTGAGCAGGGACCGGGCCGTGTCCCACCTGGCGTGCCAGGGCAGGGGGTCGAAGTAGTTCTGGGGCCGGACCAGGTCGGCCTCGTCGAGCAGGCGGGCCACCCGCTCGAGGGCGCCGTCGTCGTAGCGCACGTCGTCGTCGGCCACCACCACCCGCTCGTGGCGGGCGGCGCGCACCCCGGTGATGACGCCGTGCACCTTGCCGTGGCGCCCGGGCAGGCCGGCGTCGACCGGCAGGTGGCGCACGGGCGCCGCGAAGTCGCGGGCGTGGGCGGCGAAGACGGCCTCGTCGGAGCCGTCCACCACGATGACGTCGGCCCGCTCGGCCAGCCGGCGCAGGTAGCCGGCCAGCTCGTCGTCCGGCTCGTGGCGCCAGCGGCGCAGGGGGAGGACGTAGCTGATGGTGCAGGCGGTGTCCGCTACCGGCATCGAGGCCCGGCGGCCGCGTGGGCGGCGGGCAGCGGCGAGCGCAGCGACGTGGCGCCGGCCTCCCACGCGGCGAGCAGGTGGCGGGCGAAGCGGCCCTCCACGAGCGTCAGGGCGGCGGCGCCGAACACGATGTCGCCCGCCGTCTCCGGCTCGGCGGCGGCCAAACCGCCGGCCAGGCCGGTGCAGGCCACGACCTCGTGGTGACCGTCGACGACGACGTGCACGTCATAGAACCGTTCCGCCTCGGCGCCCACGCCGAGGCGGCGGAGGGCGCCGGCGTAGCGCCCCATCGGCCCCACCGACGTGGTCTCGAACACGGCCAAGTGGCCGGCCAGGGCGCCTCGCCACCGCCGGTGCAGGCCGAACATCGAGACCAGGTTGACGGTGGCGAGGGTGGTCCCGGGGAGCAGGTGGAGGTAGGCGCCGTAGGTGGTGTCCAGCCCCAACAGGTCCATGGTGGTGGCGAACAGCGTCGAGTGCATCTCCGCCTCCACCCCGCCGCCGTACTCGTCGAACTGGATCTCCACGAGGGCCGCCTTGGCGGCGCCCCGCAGCCGGGGGATGGCCCACGTGTGGGGGTCGGCCTCCTTGAGCTGGTAGGCCGAGCGGTGGACGGCGAACTCGCGGAACTGGGCCAGCGTGCCCTGCTCGAGCATGTGGCGCGACAGCGACGGCCCGTCGAAGCCTTCGATGACGGCGCGGACGGCGACCTCCACGTCGCCGACGTCGGCCACGGCCGCCACCAGGCCGACCTCGTCCACCAGCCGGCGCTCGAAGGCCCGCTCCAGGCGGCGGCGGGCGTCGAGGAGCGTCGGCTCCCACTCCCACCCGTCGGCCACCCCCGCGAACCCCTGGTAATGCAGCTCGTAGCAGCAGTAGAGGGCGAGATGCAGGTCGTCGCCGGTCAGCGGGTCCTCGTCGGTGCCCGGGAGCGGCGGCACGTCGTGCGGCTCCTGGGCGAGGTGCTCGAACAGCTGGGCGGTGATCGGCCCCCGTGCCGGTGGGAGGGCGGGTCCCCGGCGCACGGCGGGTGAGTCTACGACGGCCGCCCGCGGTGGCATGCTGGCCGCGCCATGCGCCCACCGCCCGAGCCCCGACCACCCGGTCCCGGCCAGGAGTCGGTGTGGTCCTACCCCCGCCCGCCCAAGGTGGAGGCCGTGCGCCGCCAGGTCGAGGTGATCTTCGGCGGCAAGACCCTCGCCGTCACCCTCGCTCCCCTCCGCGTCCTGGAGACCAGCCACCCGCCGGTGTACTACCTGCCGCCCGACGCCATCTTCCCCGACACCCTCGTGCCCAGCGGCCGCACCAGCTGGTGCGAGTTCAAGGGGACGGCCACGTACCTCACGGTGACCATGGGGCGGGACCGGGCGGTCGACGGCGCGTGGACCTACGAGCAGCCGTCCCCCGGCTACGAGGCGCTGGCCGGGTACGTGGCCTTCTACCCGCAGCGGATGGAGGTGTGCCTGGTCGACGGCGAGGTCGTCGCGCCCCAGCCCGGCGGCTTCTACGGCGGCTGGATCACCTCCGACGTGGTCGGGCCGTTCAAGGGGGAGCCCGGCACCGAGGGCTGGTGACGGGAGCGGCCTCACGCCGTCCCCGGCCCCGGCCCGCCCGGGCGCGGCTCGGGATCGTCGCCGGGAACGGGGCGCATGGCCAGATCGATGGCCGCCCAGATGGTGCGGGAGAACGGGAAGAACGCCAGCGGCGCGGCGATGGCGAAGACCAGCGCCACCACCATCACCGGCAACAACGGCGTGCCGGGCTCGGCCACCGCCCGCAGGACGTAGCCGAACAGGGCGAGGGCGAGCAGGCCCTCGGTGAAGGCCAGGTTGATCACGTAGGCACCGAGGAAGAAGTCGCTCTCCCGCTCGAAGCGCAGCCCGCACCGCGGGCAGCGCTCGACCATGCGGAACCAGGTGGCGAACACGTGGGCCGATCCGCAGCGCGGGCAGCGACGGCGCACGCCCCGCCACAACAGGACGGGCAGCGACGGGGTGGCGTCGTTGGCCCCCGTGGCCGTGCCCGCCTTGGCCCTGCCCTTCGACCCGCTCACCCGTGGAGCCTACGGCGGCGCCCGACGTGCCAGGCTCCTCGCCCGTGGACAGGCCGATGGTGACGTCGCGGAAGCTGCTGGCCGGGGGCGGCGTGGTCGGGCCGCTGGCGTTCATCGCCGCGTGGGCCGTCCTCGGCGCCCGGGCCGAGGGGTACTCCCCCGTTTCCGATCCCATCAGCGAGCTGGCCGCCGCCGATGCCACGTCCCGGGTGCCCATGACGGCGGGCCTCGTCGCCCTCGGCTCGGGCGTGACGTCGTACGGGCTGGCGCTGCAGGGCCGGCGGGCGGGGCCGGCGTGGCTGGCGGCCATGGTCACCGGAGTGGCCGCCCTCGGCGTGGCCGCCACCCCGCTGCAGCCGAATGCACCCGATCGCGCCCACGGCGCGTTCGCCGCCGCCGGGTACGCCGCCCTCGCCGCCACGCCCCTGCTCTCCGCCGGCCCGCTGGCCCGTCGTGGGTCGCGGGGCCGGGC
>JALYMX010000216.1 GCA_030773495.1 Actinomycetota bacterium
GGCCGCGGATGGTGGCTCCGGGAACGTCGACGACGACGGTGAGGTAACGCTCGCCGGGCAGGACCACCGTGTCGGCGCTCATCGGGATCCCCATGGGGGACCAGTTGGTGGCCACCGACCAAAGCCCGTGGTCCGGGCCGACCCAGGTCCGCGTCGTGGCCTCCGCGGCGAGGGCAGCCGAGTTCGGGAAGAGGGCCGCCATCAGGGCGGTAAGCACCCCCGCCACGCCTACTCGCATCCGTCGCACGACTCGTCTCCTCAGCAGTGGAAGCCTGCACGAGCACGGGTACACGCGGTCGAGAGCACGCCCATGCTTCGGGCCCTATCGGCAGCAGCCAGGACAAAGTGAAGCCAGTGCCCGGCAAGACCGGGCCAAGGACACCCGACCGGCCAGCGACGGCAGTGAGCGACCCCTGACTGACTGGCCGTTGCCAGCACCGCCAGGGCCTGCTCAAACCGGCGGTGGGGTGCACGACACCGACGCGGTCGGGCGTCCCAGCCTCTCCGAGGTGGCCAAGCTGCGGGCCGAGAACGAGCGGCTGCGCTCCAAGCTGGCCCAGGCGGAGGTCATCATCCGGTGTGCAGGAAAAGTGCACGCGCTCTGGGACGCGCGGTTGAGCACCGCTCCTCGATGTCGACGTCAGGGGCGACGTTGGCGAAGGTGGCCCCCAGTCTGTTGTCAGACTCTGACTCCAGAGATGCGTCTGGTTGTTGTTCTTTGTTGGCATCCGAAGTCGGCCAGAGCTTCCATGCGACGGCCGCCACACCTACGGCGAGCGCCGCTCCGGCGAAGACGTCGCTGGGGTAATGGCTCCGGGCGCGCAGCAGGGACCACTCGGAGGCTGCGGTCGCGGCGTAGAGCGGAACGAACAGGAGCGGCAACTCCTGGGCCGCGCCGAGCGAGAAGGCCAACTCGCTCGCCGCGTGGCCGGAGGGGAAGGACGACGTGATCGGGCCGACGCGAGCCACCCTGCTCGACCCTGGCGGGTGCTTTCTGCCGACGAGCAACTTGATCGGGAGGTGTGCCAGCGCAGCCGCCAAGTAACAGGCGCTGCCGCGGACTGCGGCACGGCGGCTGCGCGGTCCTCCCACGGCCATCACCCCTGCGATAGCGGCCCACGTCGGCGGCCGCTTCAGCTTGTCGGCGACCTTGCCGAAACGGGTGACGCCCTTGCGCGAGCCTTCCTTCACCATCTTGTTCATGAGCACATCTTCTGCTCGCTGCGCCCGGCGCATGCTTCTCCTGTCCCAAGCTGTCGCTGGCACGTATGGCGGCCCGTGGCGGATCATCTTCCCGGCCAGCACCGGGCGCCGATCCCATACCCGGGACGGCACCGCCTCAGTCACTCCTCCGTGCCGATCCGAGGACGAGAGCGCGCCGTGTCCCTGCATCCCGATCCACCTGCGAACGCCGAGCTGCATGGGCGAAGCCTTGACGGCCCGGGCAGTAGCCCCGACATACTGGTGCCGGAAGCCCGTCAGCGCTTCCTACATGCCTTCGTTGGTGGGCCACCTCAGGTCCTCATGTCGCCGGTCGGCAGACGCGTTGCGGGGCTTCTCCAAGGCCGGGCGATGCTGGCAGGGCAGCCCGAGAACCCGGGTGCCGGTCATCTCTTCGTCCCGTCGCAGCGGCACTGAGCGGTTCGGTCGCATCAATCGGGACCCCCGTTTCTGCGAGAGCGCCGATCGCCAGCGAGCACAGAGACGGGCATCGGGTGTCCTCAGCTTCCCGGTCGGCGACGGTTCGTCGTTGAACAGACAGGGACATACTCTTCAAGTGAGCACGTCATGAGCGGCCGATCGGGAATGACACGTCGCCTCGGCCGCGGGCTGCCGGGTCCGAACCACGCTTGCATTCACGACGGGGCATGGGCTGCCCTCCCTGCCGCCGTATTGAGCGGTCTTCCTTCAACGGTGTACGCGCTGCTGACAGGACGGGACGTGTTGGAGGCAGCCTCAGCCGCCGGTGCAGTTGTCGCGCCACGTGAGCGGCGGCGAGCACGGTTGATCGTGTACGCCGTTCCAGTCCACGCCGCCATCTCCCTCTTCTGGAGCGTCGTGTTGGCTCGGGTGCTCCCCTCTACATCGACACTGCTGTTTGGGATTGCAGGAGGCGGCGCAATCGCCACGCTCGACCTCGGCGTGTTCGGCCGGCGTGTACCGGCGGTCCGCTCCCTGCGGCAAGGACCACAGGTCGTCGACCACCTCGCGTTCGGTGCGGTGGTTGGGGCCGTCGTCGCGTCGCGCCGAGCCCGTCGCCGGGCGGTGGGACGCGCCCCGCTTCACGTGATCGCTGCGAACCGCGTGGTCCATGCAACGCCTGAGAAGGTCTTCGACTTTCTCTCCGTCCTCGAGCATCACTGGGTTCTGACCGGAAACTTCGCGCAGGTCGTAGAGCTCCCCGACAGAGAGGGAGCCGAGGCTGCGGGGAAGGTCAGGATCAGAGGATGGTTCGGTCTCCGTCGGACGGTTCGTACTCGACTGAGCTCTATCAAGCCGCCCTCGCGACTCACCGGCGAAGCGTGCGTCGGCCGGCGCACCCGCGCCTCGCTCACTTGGATCCTCACCGAGCGCGGCGACCAGACCGACGTTGTCCTTCGTGCCGAGATAGATGACGCCGGATGGCTCGACCAGGCGCTGCTCTCGTTCGGAGGATGGTGGCTCGATCGCAACTTTGATCGCGTGCTCGAACAACTGGATGACACGGTGTCGCGGCGATGAGCGCTCGGCAGTGACGCCGGCGAGACAGCACCGGTCTGTGGCGGCGACAGAGCGAGACCTCGATGCCGGGCCGGCGGTTCCCGGAACGGGCCTCTGCACCCCGCTGCGGGGCGTCGGCCGCCGCACCAATGCTCGTGTCACGCACGCGCCTCGTGTCGCTGTCGCCTCTGTTACGAGAAACCTGGGCTCGTCCGAACGCGGGACCCGGCGGCGTGCGATCGCTACGGCCGGCGCCCGGCGCCGAAGAAGAGGGACGCGAACACCGTCGGCGGCGGCACCCACGTGTCGATGCGCTCGAAAGCCGCCGCCCACCGCTCGAGGTCGGAGGCGCCGGCCAGCCCGGCCTCGACCATGGCGTCACGAGCGGCCCAACCTGGTGGACGTACGCCGGGCGGCACCGTGAAGATCTGGTAGCGGCCCTGGAAATCGACCACGTCAAGGCCGCACGCCGCCAGCAGGTCGTCCAGGCGCAACCCGACGGAGAGGTCGTTCCCCCGTTGCGCGTGCCACTCCATGTAGCGCCTGCCCAGATCCTCGACGTCGGGGTCGGAGGGTCGCATCCGGATGCCGCTGGCGTCGATGTCGGCCAGGTACACGCATCCCCCCGGGCGCAGCAACGTCGCTGCGTGGCAGACGATCGACTCCTCGCGCCCGCCGTTGTGGGCGAGGACGTGGCGGATCATGACCACGTCGACGCTCGCCGGCTCGATGCGGTGGTGGCGGCGTCGCCGATGGCGACGGTGACGTTGCCGGCGCCGGCGCGCCCGGCGGCTGCCCTGGCCGCCTCGACGG
>JALYMX010000217.1 GCA_030773495.1 Actinomycetota bacterium
CCGAAGTGCCGATAGGCGCGCTTGCGCAGCTCAGGCCGTACCGCTGCACAACGGACCCTATCGCCGGTTCCGTGGCGCTCGCAGCAAGCGTCGATCTGTAGCGATGCGCCAGCGACCACCGTGCAACCTGACCGGGCAAGATGTGCGCTACGACCCGCGATGTTCGAGAGCCCAAATCTCCCCCGGCATGGCGGCATCGGTCGTCAGGATCACGGCCGGGACCCTGCTCTGGAGTCGTTGGCGCCACACCTCATCTGAACTCAGGGCCAGAATCGGTAAGCCTGCTAGGGGCCGGACCCCGTGGCGGCCACCCGGAATGAAGCGAAGCGCTTGCGCCGCCGCGAAGCCGGCCCGCGGGTTAACGACCAGATCCACGACAGCGACGTGTGGGTGGTGGTTGACGGCCGCTGGCACGTCTGCGCTGCACAAGTCGAGAACATCACAGTCGTGCGACCTGACCGCCTCCGCGAGCGCGGATCGGCGCCGCGGGTCTGCGGCGACAACGAGCACCCTGAGAGGCATGACGACAGGGTAGAAGTGTGCAACTCCAAAGTCTCGCCGTTATGCAAGGTCCCGCCCATCGACGAGTTGTCGCGCCCCACCGGGGAAATCTGTGCACCGTCGCCACGGCCGGTGCAGACTCGCCCCGTGGAACAGGCGGCGGGCGTCGCCCTGATCGTGCTCGGCGCTATGTTCGTCCTGGTCGTGCGCGGCATCCTCGGAGAGGCTCTGTTCGGTGCAGGAGGCGCCCTGAAGGCACGCTTCTCGCGTGGCGGGCGAGCCGTGAGACGACGGGCGAAGGATCGGGAGGCACGCATTCGAGCACGACGGCGGCGCTAGCGTCGAGTCCGGAGGGCGTGTGGCCCTTGCGCGCCTGATCCTTTCTCGTTCCGGCACGTGTCGCTCGACCTTTGTTGTCGGTCGCAACGGCGGCGAAGGCCGGCGAGCGCCTCGCGGACGCGCACATTCTGGTGCACGTCCTCACGATCTCGCGGCCGCCCGCTCCGGGCAATCCGCGCTCATCGCGAGGCCGAGCTCCAACACCGTGGAGTCACCTGACGGGGGTGCCGAAACGCCGAATCCGTACGTCGTCAAGCGCGCATGCGAGCTCTCGTGCTGGCGGGAGTTGCTGCGCCTCTTCCGACGGTCAGCCCCGGAGGCGGATCACCCGTGTAACAACACATTGGGGGAATGGCGAACGTCTCCTTCCATCGCCGCCAGCGGTCCCGCGGCCGGCGGCTACCGGAAACGATCCTCGAGGTAGCTGAGGATGGTGCGGACAGTGTTGATCACCAGCCGAGCCTCCGGCACGTCGAGCAGCCGGTCGTTCGGATGTGCCAAGGTCGCCTGGTTGCGGATTGGGCTGAGAGCGTTGAAGATCGACGCCAGCCCCCGCTGGATGATGTCGATGTCCTGCGCTCGCGGGCCGCAGTTCTGCAGTCTCGGGTGCTCAGCACGCAGTTGCTTCCAGATGACGGCGATGGTTGGGTCGTCGGATACAAGGGCGATCCCGGCGGACTCGGCGGCCTTCAGCAAGTAACCGTGCAGTGCGGTGTGGAGACGGTCGACTCCGCTGGTCTCACCGGTGTTGGCGATCAGCGACTCGGCGTCAATGAGGGCTCGTGCGACGGTGTCGGAGGCGTCGGCCGGCATGACTGCGTCGACCATGTGACCATCGCAACGCTCAGCCCATCGCAGAATCTCTTCCCTCAGCTCCGGGGTGCGACCGGCAGGACCTTCTTCGACGGGAAAACGATCGACGACGCCTCTTAAGATTCGGGCTTGCTCCTGGGGTGCGGCGTTGAGGATGACGTGGATGAATCGCTCACGGGTCGTGCCTTCGAGTTCGTAGACATCGGCCTCGACACCAAGGTGCAGGAAGAAGCTGTCGAGTTCTCCGCGGGTGAAGTCGCCGAGGTAGCCGCCGTCGACACCGATGAAGAGCATCGTGAGCCGCTTCACCTCCCCGGGGGTCAGGGAGTGGGCGGGGCGATCGGGGTGGAGAAGTGGCATGTTCGGGAGCCTTTGGCTTATCGAATCGTGTGGAACTGGCCCTGGGGCGCGGGGATGGCCTCGTGGACGAGTCGGGAGAGGCGCTCCATCACGGCTTCGAGGCGAGCGTCACCTTCGGTCCTGTGTGAGGCGCGCCGCCGCAGGATGAAGGCGGCCATGTCGGCAAGTTGGATCATGCGGCTGAGCTTCGAGTCGACGAAGTGGGCGGTGTCGAGGATGCGCTCAAGCTTCTGGCTGCGGTAGCCGTCGGTGCCGAACTGCTTGCTGTTCGCGACGTCGCGCTGGAGGCCCTCGCGGTGCTCGGTCTGCTGGTCCGAGATGACGAGCCCGTAGTCCCCGAGCGTCCGGAGGCGCTCGTTCAACCTCTCGAGGAGGTTGCTGAACTCCCAGCGGTACGGGTCAGCTCCGGGGTAGTTCTTCGCGAAGCGCTGCATGTTCGCTCCGCGGGCGATGACCTCGATGCCCTCGTTGCCGATGACCGACAAGGTCGCCTCGAGAAGGTCGACTCGCTGTTGGATGGAACCACGCTGCCAGGCCTTCGTTCCGTTGAAGATCTCGGCCGCGTGCAGCTCGGTGCCCCAGCGCGCGAGACCGTCATCCCACGCCTGCTCGGCGATCTTCTCGACCTCGGCCTCTGCGCGGGCGACGGCGTTGCCGTCTGCCAGCAGACCGACGAAGTAGTGGTGGCCCCTATGCCCGCGATCCCTCGACTCGTCGACGTAGAACAGGCGCAGCACCGGTCCATCATCGCCGCCGCCGACATTCTCAGCCGCGACTCGCTCGGAAGCGTCGTGGCCCCGACCGCCGGCTGCGGTTCGGCATCACCGGGACTCTCGTCGTCGGTCATCATGGCTGCTGTGCCGAGTCCCGCAGCGGACCGAGTCGCGGAGTCGACCGCAGCGGCAGCGCGTGTGGCCGCGCTCGTGGGCGCGGACACCAGGGACCCCGAGGTCCTGCATCGATCCAACAATGTGGTCATTCGCTTCGCCGACGTCGTCTTGAAGGTCTCGACAGACTTCACGATGGCCGAACGCGACGTCGTCGTGGCCTCTCATGTGAGCGCGAGGGATGGTCCGGCACTCGCTCCGCTTCTCGCACCGATCGTCGACGGGGACTTCTCGATCTCAGCGTGGCCTTACCTGCCTAACGGCCTGGAGATCACCGAGCGCGACGCCGGTGAGGCCCTGCGCCACCTTCATCGCACACTGGTCGGCGTCCCAACGGATCTGCCGCCACTCAGTTCGCGCTTCGACAAATTCGCAGCAGTCCTCGCCGACTCGCGGAGCACGGCAGCTCTGGATCCCAGGAGTCGTGCCGTGTTGCGGACCGCCATCGGGACCGTGGCTCCTGCCACCAAAGGCGCGGCCATTCTGCACACCGAGCCCCACGACCGGAACCGGCTCAGGCGAGATGGTCGGGTCGTCTACATCGACTTCGAGGCTGCCGCGATCGGACCCACCGAGTGGGACCTCGCCTATCTCCAAGACAACGTCGTCCAGGGCATCTGGCCCGACCACGACCCGGTGCTCCGGGCAACGCTCAGGATCGGAGTATCGGCATGCGTATCGATCGCGTGCTGGAGACACGTCACCGCCCGTCCCCGCGACGCCGACATGCGATGGCACGCCGAACACCATCTCGAGGCCGTGCGAAGAGCGTTGACCTGACCCGCAGCGGCGAGGTAGTCGGTTTGCGCGCCTGCCCCGAAACGCCTGGTCGGCGTCGTGATTGAGGGCCACCGACCATCGAGGTGCTGCCTAGCGCAAGCGCGACGGATCGACGGTTCAGTCGCTGTTAGACGAGACGGCTGGGGGGTTTCGCTCGAGCCGGCTCCCGCGCCCGAGCTGCCGTACTGGCGCGGCGGCCGATACGCGTTTCCGCACAGAACGCGCGCTCCGATCAACGGGGTGGGCATCCTTCCGCCGCATCGTCGCGCCGCCCCTATCCGGCGTTCGGTCCGGCCTAACCAACTGGGTCGCCGGAGTGTCAGCGTGCACTCCACCCTGCCCTGGGAAGGGGTCCGGGCAGCCGCCCCGAGCCAGTTCTGGCCAAGATTTTGGCCAACGGCGGCAGGAGCGAAATAGACTCGGAACTACCTTCCACCGTCTGAGCTGCGGAGGGAGTGGGATTCGAACCCACGGGGCTTTTGACCCAAGGCTGTTCAAGAGCCTCGCATTCGGCCGCTCTGCCATCCCTCCCGGCGCCACGCAGGCTACCGGCCCGAGCCCGCCTCGCTTGCCGTGGCGGCGGGCAGCACCTCGGCGCGGACCCGGCCGATCCAGGCGTCGGCCGCCTTCCACGCCGCGTCGGCGTCGCGGCGGATGGCCGGCCCGTGCTCGCCGGCCGCCGGGTACGAACCGAGGAACTTGAGAGCGGGGAGCTGGGCGTGGAGGTCGCGCAGGCAGTCGGCCACCACCTCGTCGTCCACGTGGCCCTCGAGGTCGATGATGAAGCAGTAGTCGCCGAGGCCGCGCTTGGTGGGCCGGGACTCGAGCTTGGTGAGGTTGATGTTCCGAGCCGAGAACTGACCGAGGATGGCGTGGAGGCTTCCGGGCCGGTCGGCGTGCTGGAAGCAGACGACGCTCGTCTTGTCGTGCCCGGTGGGCGCCGGGATGCCACGGCGGGCGACGAGCACGAACCGGGTCGAGTTGTCGGGGTGGTCCCCGATGTCGGGGGCGATGACATCGAGCCCGTAGAGCTTGGCCGCCAGGGCGGTGCCGAGCGCTGCCGTCGCCGGAGGGCGGTCCCGCCCCACCCGCTCGGCCGCTTCTGCGGTGGAGTTGGAGGCGAGGAACTCGGTGGCCGGCAGGTGCTCGGCGAACCAACGGCGGCACTGGGCGCTGGCGTGGGGGAACGACACCACGCAGCGCACGTCGGCCAGCGTCGTCCCCGCCGGCGCCAGCAGGTTGAGGCTCACCGGGAGCACCACCTCGCGCCGGATGACCAGCTCGTTGTCGAAGATGAGCGAGTCGAGGCTCACGTTCACCGTGCCCTCGATCGAGTTCTCCAGGGCCACGAACCCGAGGTCGACCTCGCCCGCTTCGGCGGCGGACAGGACGTCGGTCATCGAGCGCATGGGCACGAGGTCGGCGTCGGCCAGGTCGGGCTGGGTGAGGAGCGCCTCCTCGGTGAAGGTCCCCGGCGGGCCGAGGAAGGCCACCCGTTGCATCCGGGCAGGATAGGTGGGCGGGCAGGACACGGCCCGCCCTTTTCCCGGATACTGGCCGTCATGGACGAGGGCACCCTGCGCCGCCTGCTCGACGACGTGAGGTCGGGCACCGTGTCGGCCGATGACGCGGTCGCCCGGCTCCGCCGGCTCCCCTTCGCCGATCTCGGCTTCGCCCGGGTGGACCACCACCGGGATCTGCGCCAGGGGATGGCCGAGGCCGTGTACGCCCCCGGCAAGTCGCCCGAGCAGTGCGCGGCCATCGTGGCCGAGCTGCTGGACGAGCCCGGCGGCTCCCCGGTGCTGCTCACCAGGGCGAGTGACGAGCAGGCGGCGTCCGCCCTCGAGCGCAGCCCCGAGGGCGTGCGTCGTGGCCACACCGTGATCTGGCGGCCGGCGCCGCCACGACCGGGGTTCGTGCTCGTGGTGACGGCGGGGACCGCCGACCTCCCCGTCGCCGAGGAGTGCATCGCCACCCTGACCGCCCACGGCTTCCGCCCCCGCTCGGTTCCCGACTGCGGCGTAGCCGGTGTGCACCGGTTGCTCGCCACCGTCGACGACCTCACCGCCGCCGACGCCGTCGTGGTCGTGGCCGGCATGGAGGGCGCCCTGCCCAGTGTGGTGGGGGGCATCACGGCGGCGCCCGTCGTCGCCGTCCCGACCAGCGTCGGCTACGGGACGTCGTTCGAGGGCATCACGGCGCTGCTCGGGATGCTGTCGTCGTGCGCCGCCGGCATCACCGTCGTCGGCATCGACAACGGGTTCGGCGCCGCCTGCGCCGTCGCCCGCATGCTCCGCTGATGCCCACCGTCGCCTGGTTCCACTGCTTCGCCGGCATCGCCGGCGACATGGCGCTCGGCAGTCTCATCGACGCCGGTGCCGACCTCGACGAGGTCCGCGGCCTGCTGCGCCGGCTGCCGGTCACCGGCTGGGACCTGCACATCCACCCCGTGCAGCGCGGTGGCATCGCCGCCGTGCGGGCGAACGTGCGAGCGGAGGACACGGCGGTGGTGCGCACCCACGCCCACATCGTCGGCCTCGTCGAGGAGGCCCGCCTCCCCACGCGGGTGCGGGACCGGTCCCTCGCCACCTTCGCCGCCCTCGCCCAGGTCGAGGGCCGCCTCCATCGCCGTGACCCGTGGCGGGTCCACTTCCACGAGGTGGGCGGCATCGACGCCATCGTCGACGTGGTGGGCACCTGCGCGGCGCTCGAGGTACTCGGCGTGGACCGAGTGACGGCCAGTGCGGTGGCGACGGGAACCGGCATGGTGCGATCGGCGCACGGGATGCTGCCCAACCCCGCCCCTGCGGTTGTCGAGTTGTTGAGGGGGGCACCCACCTACGGCCGCGAGGTCGGCGTCGAGCTCACCACGCCGACCGGCGCCGCCCTCCTGGCCGCCAACGCCTCCGCGTACGGCCCCCTTCCGCCCATGACCGTCGAGGCCACGGGGTTCGGCGCCGGCGCCCGCGAGCTGGTCGACCTGCCCAACGCCACCCAGGTCGTCGTCGGCACCGCGGCGCCCGACGCCGCCACTGCCGGGCCCGGCCAGCCGGTGGCGCTGCTCGAGGTCAACGTGGACGACGTGACCGGCGAGGTGCTGGCCCACACCGTCGCCTCGCTGCTGGAGGCCGGCGCCCACGACGCGTGGGTCACCCCGATCGTGATGAAGAAGGGCCGGCCCGCCTACACGGTCAGCGCACTGTGCGATCCGGCCCTCGCCGCCCAGGTGGGCGCCGTGCTCACCGCCGAGACGGGATCGCTCGGCATGCGGGCGACCAGCCTGGAACGCTGGCCCCGGCCCCGCGAGGAGGGCGAAGTGGAGGTGCACGGCCAACCGGTCCGGGTGAAGGTGAGCCCGGGCAGGGTCAAGGTGGAGCACGACGACGCCGGGCGGGCCGCCCGCCGCACCGGCCTCCCCCTCCGCGAGGTGCTCGCCAGAGCGGAGACGGCGGCGCGTGCGCACGGACCGGTCCCCCGACCCGGAGGGGACGACCAGGCCGGTTGAGCTAGCCGCGGAGCATCAGGGCCAGCGACCGCTCGTTGTCGGGGAAGGAGGCCTCGCCGTCCACCGGGCCGATCATCACGGTGAGCGACGACGGCCCCCCGGGCACCGGGCGCAGCCCCCCGAGGGTGATCGTGCGGCGTTGCCCGGGGCTCAGGTCCACGAAGTCGCGGGCGGTGTCGACCTCGCCGGCCGGGCCGATGAGGGTGGCCACCACGGGAACGTTCCGCTCCGGGGCGTTGCCGGTGTTGGCGACGACGATCTCGAGCCGCAGGGTCCTCACGAGGGGGAGGACCGATGCGCTCCCGTCCGTGGCGACGATGGGGGGATCGGTGGTGACGACCAGCACCTGCACGTCGTGGACGGGCGTGGGTGTGATGCTGGAACGCAGCGAGGTCACGAAGGCGGCGAGCTCGGGACGGCTCCACAGCCGCTCGTCGTCGGCCCAGGCGGAGACGGGCAGGGGCGGGGCCGAGACCGAGGGTGGCTTCGGGACGGCGTCGACGAACACCCGGTACGTTCGGTCGGCGGCCAACAGCTCCTCGCCGGCGCGTGCCAGGCTGTCCACAGCGGCGTCGGCGGGACCCTGCGCGAACGCGGCGGAGATGCCCTCGGCGAACGCGCCTGCCACCCGCTCGCGGATGGCGACGGTGGCCACCAGGATGGCGTGGGCGGTTGACAGCGCCGGCGGCGCGTCCGTCGCCCGGACGGCGGCGAGCACGTCGCGTGCGTCCCGAGCGGCGCGAGCGGCCTGGCGGGTGGAGGCCTCCCGCCCGAGGCGGGCGGCGTCCGATCGCACCTCGGCCAGCACCGCTCCCTGCGCCGTCGACGCCTCGATGTGCGGGCGTACGCCGTCGAGGTAGGCGAGATGGGCAACCCGGCGGGTCGGCCCGTCGCGCTCGCCGGAGACGGAGGCGTC
>JALYMX010000218.1 GCA_030773495.1 Actinomycetota bacterium
CCATGGACCGGCGCACCTCGTCGTCGCCGGCGCCCCGTGCCGCCGCCGCCCTCCCGCGCAGCAGGGCGCGGTGCAGGACGGGTGCGGCCCGGCGCTCCTCGGCCGAGAGGTAGGCGTTGCGGCTGGACAGGGCCAACCCGTCGGCGTCGCGCACGGTGGGACAGGCCACGACGGTCACGGGGAGGGACAGGTCGGCCACGAGGCGGCGGACGACCTGGAGCTGCTGGTGGTCCTTCTCGCCGAAGTAGGCCCGGCAGGGGCCGGCGATGGCGAACAGCTTGGTCACCACTGTCGCCACGCCGGCGAAGTGGCCGGGCCGGGACCGGCCCTCCCGGTCGTCGCCCAGGCCGGCGACGGAGACGGTGGTCAGGACGGGGCCGGGGAACATCTCCTCGGCGGCGGGGGCGAACAGGTAGCGGGCGCCGGCCGCGGCAGCGAGGCCGGCGTCGGCGTCGAGGTCGCGGGGGTAGGCGTCGAGGTCCTCGCCGGGGCCGAACTGCAGCGGGTTGACGAACACGGTGACGGCGACGGCATCGCACTCGGCCACGGCGCGGCGCACGAGGGAGAGGTGACCCTGGTGGAGGGCGCCCATGGTGGGGACCAGCCCCACGCGGCGGCCGGCGGCGCGCTCGGCGTCGAGCGCGGCGCGCACGCCCTCCACGGTGACGACGACCTGCATGGGAGTGACCAGCGGGAGACCCCTTACGTTCCGGCCCCGGAGGTGCCGTTCGCACCACGGAGGCTACCGCGCGCCGCTCCACGCCAGGGTGCCTGCCACCCGGACCGACGGGTCGGCCGGCGGGTCGGGGATCACGTCGGGCGCCAGGTCGTGCAGGGGGACGAGCACGAAGGCGCGCTCCCACATCCGCGGGTGGGGGACCTCGAGGTCGGCGTCGTGCACGGTCACGTCGCCCACGAGGAGCACGTCCACGTCGAGCGGGCGGGGTCCCCACCGCTCGCCCCGTCGCCGGCCGGCCGCCGCCTCGAGGGCCCGCCCCGCCTCCAGCAGCTCGCGAGGAGTGCGGGTGGTGTCGAGCTCCACCACGGCGTTGAGGTAGGCCGGCTGGCCGGGCGGCCCGCCCACGGGGTCCGTCTCGTAGACCGGCGAGACGGCGACCACGTCGGGGAGCCCAGCCACCGCCCGCTCCAGGTTCCGCCGGCGGTCGCCCAGGTTCGACCCGAGGGCGAGGAAGGCGCGCGCCACGGCTCGCTCAGCGGGTCCGGGTGAGCCGCACCCCCGCCGTGGCCAGGTCGACGGGCACGGGCGGGCGCAGCTTGCGCACGGTCACCGTCACCGAGCGCACCCGGGCGTCGGCCAGCACCTGGTCGGCGATGCGGGCGGCCAGCCGCTCGAGCAGTGCCGCGTGCTCGCCGCCCACCACGGCGGCCACCGCCTCGGCCAGCGCGCCGTAGTCCACCGTGTCAGCCACGTCGTCGGACCGCGCCGCCGCCCCCACGTCCAGCTCCACGTCGAGGTCGACCTCGAAGGGCTGGTCGCGCGCCCGCTCCTCGGCCAGGCACCCGTGGCGGCCGAGGACCCGCAGGCCCCGCAGCTCGATGGCGTCGGGCACCACCACTCACGCGCCGGCGGCCAGGGCCACCAGCTCCCGCCCCCGCGGGCCCATCTGGCGCTGCACGATCTGCTCGAGCACGGAGATGGCCTGGGGACCACTCTTGATGAGGCCGACGTGCAGCAGGAACCCGGCCATCACGCCCATGAGGCGGTCGCTCAGCTCGTCGTCGTGGACCAGCACCCGCTCGCCGACGGCCACCCAGCCCTGGAGCTTCCCGTACAGCTCGGGCAGCACCGTGCGGGGGTCGTCGAGCGGGCCGAAGGGGATGTGCGACCACGGCACGCCGACCTCGTCGTAGGCGTGGAGGTTGTGGGGCGAGCCGAGGAGGGACACCACACGGGTGAACCCCTGCTCCCGGATCCAGATGATCTCCTCCTGGCGCCGCACCCGCCGGTGGTTGCGGGAGTAGCCGCCCGGGCGCTCGCTCACGGCCAGCCTTTCCTTGATGATCCAGCTGAAGTTGCGGGGTGGGATGCCGGCCGCCCACTTGCCCTTCACCCGGGGTCTCCGCCCACGAGGCGGGCGGCCTGCACGGTGGGGGCCACGTCGTGGACCCGCACCATCGCTGCGCCCTGCGCCATGGCGACCACCGCGGTGGCCAGCGACGCCTCCAGGCGGTCGTCGACCGGGGCGCCACCCGTCAACGCCCCGAGGAACGACTTGCGGCTGGTGCCGACGAGCACGGGGAACCCGGTGTCGACGAGGGTGCGCAGCTCTCGCAGCAGGCGCAGGTTGTGCTCGGGGCGCTTGCCGAAGCCGATGCCCGGGTCGACCCACACCTCGCCCACGCCGGCCGCCATCGCCGTTCTCGCCCGGGTCACGAGGAAGGCCACCACGTCGGCCACCACGTCGTCGTAGCGCGGGCGGTCCTGCATGGTCCGGGGCGTGCCCTGCATGTGCATGGCGACCCACCCGACGCCCTCCCGCGCCGCCACCTCGTGCAGCGACGCCGACACGTCGTTCACCATGGTGGCGCCGGCCCGCACGGCGGCCACGGCGACCGACGCCTTGGTCGTGTCGACGGAGACGCGCACGTGGGGCGCGAGCGCCTCCACGACGGGGACGACCCGGCGCCGCTCCTCGGCCTCGTCCACCGGCTCGGCGCCCGGCCGGGTGGACTCGCCGCCCACGTCCACCACGTCGGCGCCCTGGGCCACCAGGTCCATGCCGTGGGCCACGGCGCGCTCGGGGTCGAGGAAGCGCCCGCCGTCGCTGAACGAATCAGGGGTGACGTTGAGCACACCCATCACCAGCGACGCCATCGGCGGAATCGTACCGGCGGGAGGCTACCGGCCGGCAGGCCAAAGGCGGGCGAGGCGGGTCACCCACCGGAGCCGCTGCGCCGACTCGAAGGTGGCCTCGGCAGCGAGCTGGCCGAGCGAGGTGGACAACGTGGGGTACACGTGGATGAGGCTGGAGAGGTCCGAGAGCCGCCGGCCGTCCTTGATGAGCAGGGCCAGCTCGTGGATCATCTCGCCGGCGTTGGGGGCGAGGATGTGGGCGCCGAGAAGCCGCCCCTTGGCGTCGCACACGGCGAGCGCCCGGCCCTCGGCGTCGCCGTCGGCGCGGGCCCGGTCGGAGTGGTCCAGGTCCACCCGCCGCACGTGCACCCCGTCGCCGTGCACCTCGCGGGCCTCGGCTTCGGTGAGGCCGGCGTGGGCCAGCTCGGGATCGGTGAAGGTGCACCACGGCACGAGGTCGCTCACCCTCCCCCGCCCGGGGAAGAACATGTCCCGCACGGCGCGCAATGCCTCGTGGGCCGCCGAGTGGGTGAACAGGTACCGCCCGGCCACGTCCCCCGCCGCGTACACGGAGGGGACGCTCGAGCGCATGCGGTCGTCGACGTCCACGCCCCGCCGCCCCACCCGCACGCCCACCTCCTCCAGGCCGAGGTCGTCCACGTTGGGCCGCCGGCCCACCCCGACCAGGAGCTCGTCGACCTCCCACCGGGCGGGCCTGCCGCCCTCGGTGCCCTCCACCACCTTGGTCCCGCCCTCCACCCGAACCCGTTCGACGGCGACCTCGAGGCGCAGGTCGACCCCCTCGTCGAGCAGGCGCCGGGTGAGCAGCGCCACGAGCTCGGGCTCGTCGCGGGGCAGGATGCCCGGGTCGCGCTGGAGCACGGTGACGCGCACGCCGAGCCGGGTGAACGCCTGCGCCAGCTCGATGGAGATGGGGCCGCCCCCGATGGCGGCGAGGCGCGCCGGCGCCCGCTCGATCTCGAACACGTTCTCGCTGGTGAGGAAGCCGGCCTCGGCCAGCCCGGGCACCGGCGGGACGACGGGGCGGCTCCCGGTGCACAAGAGCACGAAGCGCGTGCGCAGGAGGCGGCCGGCGACCTCCACGGCGTGCGGCCCGACCAGGCGCCCGTGGCCGAACACGAGGTCGACGCCGAGGCGGCGGAACCGTTCGGGATCGTCGTCGGTCGTGGCGATGGACTCCTGCACGGCCCGGATCCGCTTCCACACCAGGGCCGTGTCGATCTCCGGTGCCGGCAGCGCCGGGAGCCCCCAGCGCTCGGCGGTGCGCAGGTGGTGGGCCACCTTGGCCGAGGCCAGCAGGGCCTTGGAGGGGACGCACCCGGTCCACAGGCAGTCGCCGCCCACCCGGCTGCGCTCCACCACCGCCACCGACAGCCCGAGGCCGGCGGCGAACTCGGCGGCGACCATCCCGCCCGACCCCATGCCGAGGATGACCAGGTCGTAGCGCCGTCCCATTCGCGGCCGACCGTACCCGACACCGGCGGCCGGACGGGCGCCGTCTGGAGTACATAGCGGGCGTTTTCCGCCCGCCATGTACTCCAGACCGCGAGGATCAGTTGTGGGAGGGGTCGTCCGGGTAGTTGGCGAACATGGCCAGGCGGCCCCGCTGGCGGCGCAGCACGGTGGACCACAGGCGCTCGGGCTCGGCGCACAGGGCGTCGTCGGGCGCGGCGTCGACCACCCACCAGGCGTGCGTGTCGATCTCGGCCTCGAGCTGGCCAGGGCCCCAGCCGGCGTAGCCGGCGAACAGCCGCAGGCGCTCGATGGCCGGCGCCACCTCGTCGGGGCCGGCGCCCAGGTCGACGATGCCCACGCC
>JALYMX010000219.1 GCA_030773495.1 Actinomycetota bacterium
CGCCCGCGGCGCCGGTCATCGCCGGAGCGCGCACCAACGACACGGCGCCGGCGGACACGACCAGCAGCGCGGCGGTGGCCAGGTACGGGAGCCGCACGTCGACGGTGTAGAGGAACCCGCCGAGGACGGGGCCGACGATCATGCCCGCCTGCCACGCTCCCGCGAAGCGGGCGACCAGCCAGGGCAGGCGATCGGCGGCGACGACGTCGGCCGGGAGGGCACGGGCGGCGGGCGCCGCGAACGCCCGGGCGATCCCGAACACGAACACCAGGGCGAAGATGGGGCCGACCGACGTGGGCCGGGTGCCGGCGTACAACGCCAGCAGGATGGCCACGCCGGCCTGGCCCAGCGACGACCAGGCGGCCACGATGCGCCGGTCGCGCCGGTCGGCCACCGCACCGGTCACCAGCACCAGCAGGGCGGCCGGCGCGAACTCGGCCAGCCCCAGCCAGCCGAGGTCGAGCTCGCGGCCGGTGAGGTCGTAGACCTGCTTGCCGAGCGTGGTCACCTGGGCGGCCACCGCCGCCATGGAGCAGAACACGCTGACCAGGAGGGCCACGACGGCGTGCGTAGGGCCGGCGGCGGGCGGGACGGGCTGCTCGTCCGGCGGAGAGGAGCGGGGCGTCACGTCCACGGCTCCACCAGAGGCGTGTCAGGCGACGGGGCGACGGCCAAGGCCGCGCACCGTATCGCCGCCTGGCTGTCGGGCGCTCCCACCGATTCCCCCTGGCACAATCCGGTCATGGAGCAGCGTGTGAGCCTGGTCACCCTCGGAGTGCGGGACCTCGGGCGGGCCCGGTCGTTCTACGAGGCGCTGGGCTGGCGGAGCGCGGAAGGCGCCGAGGACGACGTGGTGTTCTTCCAGGCGGGCGGCATGATCCTGGCCCTGTGGGACCGGGCCAGGCTGGCCGAGGACTCCGCGGTGGACGACAGCGGGGGGTGGGGCGGCGTGACGCTGGCGTACAACACCAGGTCACAGGACGAGGTGGACGCCGTCGTGGCCCAAGCGCGCGCCGCGGGTGCGACGATCGGCAGGGAGCCGGGCGCGACCTTCTGGGGCGGGTACTCCGCCATCTTCGTGGACCCCGAGGGCCATCCGTGGGAGGTGGCCCACAACCCCGGCTGGACCCTCGAAGAGGACGGGTCGGTGCGGCTGCAGGCGTGAGTCGGCGCCGGCGCCGGCGCCGGACCGGTCGGACGACGCTCCGGGTCGCCGTCGTCAGTCGCCGCGTCCGGCTCTCGCCAGCAGCACCCGGTCTCGTCCCTGGTGCTTGGCGGCGAACAGGGCCCGGTCGGCCGCCTCCAGCAACTCCTCCAGCACGACGCCGTCCGTCGTGTCGGCCACTCCGAAGCTCGACGTGAACCCGGGGACGCTCCCCGCGGCCAGGGCGACGAGGAGCTCCTCTTGGACCCGCTCCAGGGCGACGCCGGCCTCCTCGGCGTTGCGCTCCGGGAAGAGGATCACGAACTCCTCGCCCCCGAAGCGAGCGACCAGGTCGTCGCCCCGCACCGCCCGCTGCAGCGTGCGGGCGAACAGGCGCAGGGCGCGGTCGCCGGCGTCGTGGCCGTGGCGGTCGTTCAGCGCCTTGAAGTGGTCGAGATCGGCCATGGCGACGGCGAAGGGAATCCCCCGCCGGAGCAGGTCGTGAGCCTGGTTCTCCAGGCTGCGGCGGTTGAGCAGGCCGGTGAGCGGGTCGGTCGCCGCCTGCAGATGCGTCTTCGCCATCACGCGCAGCAGCCCGATGCGCGAGCCCGACTGGTCGGCCAGGCTCTCGAGCACGCGCACCTCGTCCTGGCCGGACGGTTCGCCGTCCGAAGCGACGGTGTGCAGGACCCCGATCGAGCGCCCACCCACGCTCACCGGCACGCAGGTCGCCGAGCAGGCCCCGCCGGGGCGGCCCCGCAGGTACGGGCAGGCGTCGATCTCCTCGCTGGAGCTGAAGGTGAGCGTCTGGGCCCTGCGCACGGCGGGGCACTCGTGCGGCGAGCCGACCGTGCAGCCGGGCGCCACCCCGCCAGGGGCCACGGCCACCACCGCTTTCAGGTGGGCCTCGCTCGAGTCGGCGAGGAGGAGCTCGGCGGCCAGCCGCGGCGCGGCGACGGTCACGGACCGCTGCACGACGTCGTAACAGGCCTGCTCAGTGGACGCCATCTCGAGGGCCCGGTGGAAGCGGGCGTCGAAGTCCTGCAGGCGCGCCTGATGGCGCAGCGTGTCCTCCCGGGCGATGGCGGCTGCGTGCTCGCGCCGCGCCCAGGGCCCGATGACGAGGAGCCAGACCAGCGCCGCCGACAGCACGGCGAGCGAGACGGCTTCGGAAAGGACCTCGGCGCGCCCCTCGAGCCCGCCGATCGCCTCCTCCACCACCCACTCCACGGCGAGGTAGCACGACAGGGTGATGGCGACGAGCGCCGACAGCCTGGGGACCGCCGCCGACCTCACCGCATCACCTTCCATGTCCCCTCCGCGCCTGGGACGCCCACGTTGTGGGTCGACGCGACGAGGGTCCGGCTTGAGGGGTGTGCGCCTATCGGACCTCTGCGGCGACCGGCGCGCGCTCCTCGGGTGCCGGCCCGTCCTCCGCCCCGTCGCCGTTGCGCGTGCGGTAGTAGTGCCCGACGCGCGCCGCCGTGGCCACGAGGGGGACGGCGAAGAACCCGCCGACGAGGCCGGCGAGGACCAGGCCGGCGGCCACCGACGTCGTGGTCACCAGCGGGTGGAGGTTCACCACCCGATCCATGACGACGGGCTGGAGGACGTTCCCCTCGAACTGCTGCACGGCGAGGGTGGCGCCGAGCACGAGGAGGGCGTCGCCGGCGCCGCCCGACACCAAGGCCACCAGTGTGGCCACCCCGCCGGCGAGGGTCGCCCCGATGATTGGGAAGTAACCCCCGAGGAACGTGAGGACGGCGAGCGGGAGCACCAGCGGCACGCCGATCACCACGAGCGCCACGCCGATCAGGACGGCATCGATTAGGCCGGTGAGCGTCGTGCCCAACAGGTACTGGCGCATCACGGTCGCCGCCGAACGGGCGACGACGCGGACGTCGTCCCGCCGGTTCCGTGGCGTTCGCTCCGCGAGCCACCGGCCGATCACCGGACCGTCCTTCAGGACGAAGAACAACGTGAACAGCAGCAGCAGGGCACCGGCCACGACCTCGGTCGCCGCCCGGGCCCGCCCGGCGAAGCGCTGCGCCAGGCCTCCGGCCTCGACACCCGACCGGAGCCGGCCCTCGAGCCGCTCCACCTGTTCTGGCGACAGGTTGAGGGGCCCGTCGCTCAACCACTCCTTCACGTCGTCGACCGCCTTCGACACCTGGCCCCCCACGGCGTCGAACTGCTCGGCCACGCTCGTCCCGACCCAGGTCGCCAGCGAGGCGACCAGGACGATGCCGGCGAGGAAGACGACCCAGGCGGCCAGCAGAGGCGGCCACCCGTGCCTGCGAAGGCGGGTGACCAGCGGCTCGAGGACGGCCGCGAGGAACAGGGCGAGCAGGACGGGGACCACGACGACCGCTACCTGGAGCAGGGCGTAGGTGACGACGGCGATGGCCAGGGCGATCACCAGCAGCCGCCAGCTCCACGCGGTGGCGACGATCAGCGCCCTGGGGAGGGTGGCCGCGTCGTCTTTGTCCATTCGCTCCTCCGTCGAGCACCCCTCGTTCACATCACGCCCACATCACGCCCACACCACGTTGCTGGGCGCACACCCGCGCCGCGGTGGCCGCGGGGGCGACGCCCGGCGACATACCCGCCCGGCGGCGGGGCGACGCATCGCGGCGGGGGCAGGCGGGAAAGACCGCTGCGTGAGCGCGCACCCGGGCAGCGTGGCCGAGCGGTCGGCGTCGTGGTCGCCGGTCCGGCTCGTGAGCCGGCTGTGCACCGGGAGGTGGCGCGGCACCGTCGACCTCGTCGCCAGCTTCGTGCGCGCCGCGCGGGAGGACGGCATCAACGGCCTGGCCGCCCAGGTCGCCTTCTTCGCCGTGCTCATGATCTTCCCCGGCCTGCTCGCGTTGGCCGCCACCCTGGGGTGGATCGGGCGTCTTCTCGGCGGCGACATCGCCGAGGAGGCACAGGAGCGCGTGACCGGCGTGCTGACGACGTTCCTCACCGAGCGGGGCGAGGGCACCGTCGAGGCGGTCACCGAGCTGTTCGAGCAGGGAGCGGCGGGTGCGCTCACCGTCGGCCTCCTGGGCGCCGCGTGGGCGGCCGGCCGGGCCACCAGCACCGTGCTGCGGGCGCTGGCCGAGATCTCCGACGAGGCCGAGACCAGGACTCGCCTGCGCCGGGGCCTCGTCGCCGTCGGGATCGGGCTGGGGAGCGTCGCCGTGGTGGCGATCATGCTTGCCATGCTCGTGCTCGGCCCCCTCTTCGGCCTCGGGCGCGGCGTCGCCGGGTGGGTGGGCCTGGGCGACGTCTACGCGGCGGCGTGGCGGTGGGCCGGCCTGCCCGTCGCCTTCCTGATGCTGGTCGGGTGGGCGGGCGTCATCCTGCACGCCGCCCCCCACCGGCACCTCGGCTGGCGCCACGACCTGCTCGGCGCCGCCGTCACCGGCGTGCTCTGGGTGGCCGTGTCCCTCGGCTTTCGCCTGTACCTCGAGCTGTTCGGCGGCAACCCCGTCTACGGCGTGCTGGGGGGCGCTCTGGTCGTGCTGTTGTGGACCTACCTGCTCAGCGCCTCCCTCCTCGTGGGCGCCGAGGTCAACGCCGTGCGGGCCGAGCGCCGGGCGCCACCAGCCCACGCCGGCGGCGTTCACCCGGTGGGCGACTCCCCGGCGCCGCCACCGGGCGCTTCGTCGTCGACGTAGTCGGGGCTGGCGTCCCAGTTCACGCCCACCGCCTCGTCCTCGTCGATCACGTGCACGGCCGCCTCCTCTGCGGAGTGGCCGCCCGTGTCGTAGGCGGCCATGTTGGCCACCAGGTCGCCCTCGTCGTCGAGGGCCCCTTCCTGGGCCTCGACGAGCCGGCGGGCGGCGGCGACGTCGTCGACGGCGCTCTCGCCCACGCCGGCCCCGTCGGGTGTCTCGCGCAGCACCCGCAGCGACATCGGCTCGTCGGTGCGCTCCTCGGCGGCCGTGATGCCGAACTCCTCCACGCCCTTGGGCTCGTCGCCCGGCGCCACCAGACCGTCCCACGTGAGGCCGGTCGCCGCCTCCCCCGGGAAGGCGCCCTCCATCTCGGGGATCCCCTCCTGCTCCAGGTCGGAGACGGGCTCGGGCGGGTGGTTTCGCTCTGTCATGGCCCATCGCGTACCCACTCCGCGACCCGGGAACGCCTCGTTCGTGGGGCTTCCGCTCAGCCGACGGGCGACGACGCCCGGCTGGCGACGGCCGCGACCTCGTGCCACATCCCCTCGACGATGCGGTCCCAGCCGCCGGCCGCCACGAGCCGGTCCTGCGCCACCAGCCGCGCCTGCCGCCACTCCGGCGGCTCCGACAGCACCTTCTCCACGGCACCGGCGAAGGCCTCGGCGCCGTCGGCGATCTCGACCACGCCCTCCCACTGGGCGACGACGTCGGGGACCGGGGTGCTCACCACCGGCCGGCGGGCCGCCATGTACTCGAGGGCCTTGGTGGGGCTGATGAAGCGGGTGGCGGCGTTGAGGGCGAAGGGCATGAGGGCCACGTCGAACCCGGCGACGATCGACGGGAGCCGTTCGTACGGCTGCTGGCCGAGGTGGTGGACGTTGGCCCGTCGCGGCACCCTGGCGGGCTCGATCTTGGCCACGGGCCCGACGAGGACCACCGACCAGTCCGGCTGCGACGCGGCCAGCGCGTCGACGAGGGCGAGGTCGACACGCTCGTCGACGACGCCGACGTAGCCGAGGACCGGCCGGCGAAGTGCAGCGATCTCCGGCGCCACGGCCTCGCCGGTCCAGTGGCCGGCGTCGACGCCGCTCGGGAACAGGTGCACGTTCGGGTGCCGGCGGCGCCGGCTCTCGAACAGGCTGCGCCCACCGGCGAACACCACGTCGGCCTCCGACAGCAACCGATCCTCGCGTGCCCGCAGGTCGGCGGCGGCGCCGCGAAAGCCGGCCAGCTCGTCCATGACGTCGTAGACGACGACGTCGAAGGGCAGGTGGTCCACGACGTAGAACGGGACCGGCGTGGAGAACCAGGCGACGAGCGCGCCACCGAGCCAGCGCCGGCGCGCCACCTCGTGGCGCAGGAGGCGCACGTAGAGCTCGCGCCACCGGGCGACGACCTCGGGGCGGTCGGGGAAGACGGGTTGCAGCGCGGTGAGGCCGGGGCGGTGGGCGACGACCTCGACACGCACGTCGCCGGCCGACGACCGGGAGAGGCGAGGCTCGTTCACGTGCAGCACCGGGGTGTGCCGGGCGAGGCGCGACAGCACCTGCTGCGGCCGCTGCCACACGCCGTCCCACCCCAGATGGGAGAGGCACAGCACGCGGTGCTCGTGCACCTGCGCACCTCCGTGCTCCGTGCTCACCTGCCGACCTCCCTCGTTGGGCGGCGCCGTTGCGTGG
>JALYMX010000220.1 GCA_030773495.1 Actinomycetota bacterium
AGTGGAGGTGAGCGGACTCGAACCGCCGACTTCTACGTTGCGAACGTAGCGCTCTGCCAGCTGAGCTACACCCCCGAAGGGCCTCCAAGGCTACCCGCTGGCGCGGTCCCGCAGCGCCTGCTGGAGACGGGTCTGGATGACCGTCGTCGTGACGTCGGCCCGACTGCGCTCGAGCACGGCGCGCAGGGCGTCGGTGGAGCGACGCAGCCCGCCGGTGAGAGCGTCGGGGTAGTCCACGGTGACGAGCAGGTCGTACACGTCCTCCATGGCGGCGAGCAGCGCCTCCCCCGCCTCCAGCTCGCCGGCCCGGATGCGGTCCAGCAGATGCCGTCGCAGCTCCGACGCCGCCTCGGCCAGGCCGCCGAGCCAGGCGGCGACGCCGACCCCCACGTCCTCCCGGGTGGGGAGGGGCGCCCCGGCCACCAGGGCGGCGGTCAGCACCGCCTCGGCGTACTCCTTCTCGGCGTCGTGGAGGAAGCCGGCGTGGGCCACACCGGGGTGGGGGGCGAGTGCGTCCTGGGCCTCCCGGAGGGCGTCGTGGGCCTCCTTGGTGTGCCGCTCGACGGCGTCGGGCTCCCTGCGGTGCACGGCGCGGATGGCGACACCACACGAGCGAATGGTGCGCCGGCAGGCGGCCAGACCTTGCTCGCGGGCGCGGTGGGCGGCGTCGAGCTCGGCACGCAACGACTGGAACAGCCCGAGGAGCTCCTCACCCCGCCCGTCGCTGGCCACGTGCCAGCCCGCCGCTAGTTGGCGGAGCGCCGCAGCAGCAGGACGTTCTCCGGCGGAGCGGCCGTCGGCAGGAACCGCAGCTTCATCTCGCGCTCGGCGGCCTCGTTGCGGGCCCGCACCAGCAGCGCCACGTAACCGACGAAGAGCACGTCGCACAGCACGTGGAGCCCGAGCAGGGCCCGGAACGGCGGCAGGACCCCGAGGATCAGGGTGACGCCCATGGCGACCAGCAGCGTGAACAGCACGTCACGCCGGCGCTTCAAGGTGCGGGCGCGGCGGGCAGCCTCCGGCGAATAGTTCCGGGCCATGCGATAGGTGGGCACGGGGGCCGGGCCGTAGCGGGGGACCCGGAGGGTGTTGGCGGGGGCCATCGACAAGGGGGAGGTGCGCCGCAGGACGCCGAGCTGATGGCGGAAGTTGCCGATGGAGTCGGCCGGCCTGGCGTCGGCCCGAGCCCGCATTACGGGTTGGAAGAGCACCGCGCCCCAGATAACGGCCAGGACTACCAACACCACGATCGTCAAAAGCTCCTCAACTCGCTTTCCCTGACTCGTCGACCGTATCGTCCCAGACGATCCGGGCGGTGGATGGTTGGCCTTGCGCTGAGGGTCACTTCCTAACACTTGTGGGACGGCTGCGCCAGCGGCGTGCAACCGTCCTGGGGCGACGCCGCCTCAGGCGTCGGGGGCGCCCACCGAAGGCCGGCGCCACGTGCCCAGCCGCCCCCCCGTCTTCTCCCACAGCGCCAGCTCCCCGATGGTCATCGAGCGGTCGGAGGACTTGCACATGTCGTAGATCGTGAGGGCGGCGACCGACGCCGCAGTGAGCGCCTCCATCTCCACGCCGGTGCGGTCGACCGTCTCGACCTGGGCCTCGACCTCCACGTGGTCGTCGCCGATGTCGAAGTTCAGGTACACCGACCCGATCGTGAGCTGGTGGCACAGCGGGATGAGGTCAGGGGTGCGCTTCGCCGCCTGGATGCCCGCCACGCGGGCGACGCCCAACACGTCGCCCTTGGTGACGGCGTTGCTGGCCACCATGGCCGTGGTCTCCGGCTTCATGAACACCTTGCACCGGGCCACCGCCCGGCGGTGGGTGGGCTCCTTCGGCGTGACGTCGACCATGCGGGCCCGGCCCAGTGGGTCGACGTGGGTGAGGCCGCGCTCGGACATGAGTGGAGTGTACGGCGTGCGCCGCCGGCCCCGCCCGGCTGCGCCTGTTCGTTCGATCGGGCGCCGGTGACCCGAGGCGCCGGGCCTCGCCGCCCAGTCAGCGCGCATCGAGACGGCGGCGCGGGCAGGCTCGAGGCGCCGGTGACCCGCCGCCGGCGGAGCCGCGACACCCACGTCCACGGCGGGCGGGGGGACCGGAGATCACCTGTTCATGCGGCCGAAACAGGCGCATCGCGCACGTTCTTGCCGCATGAACGGCCGGGCGCGGCCATCGACGCCACCCACCGAAGGCACCAGCCGGACCACCGCCGCACGCCGGCGTGCCGGGTCGAGCCTCAGCCGCCGATCTGGCTCATGCTGCGGGCCGGGCGGGTGAAGTGGACCTGCCCGATCGAGTGGCCCGCCCATTTGGCGCCCACCTCGGCGCTCACCACGGCGGCGAGGTCGTCGTCGCTGCCCCCGCCCCGCAGCACCGCCCGCACGTCGGCCTCACGCGTGGCGAACAGGCAGTTGCGCAGCTTCCCGTCGGCGGTGAGGCGGACGCGGTCGCACGTGGAGCAGAAGCTGCGGGTGACGCTGGCCACCACGCCGATCTCGCCGGCGCCGTCTCGGTAGCGGAACCGCCGGGCCGGCGCCGAGCCCCCGTCGGCGACGGGCTCGAGCGGGAACACGGCGTCGACGGCGCCGACCACCTCGTCGAGGCCCACCACGGCGCCGGGCGCCCAGGCCCCGTCGGCGTCGAGCGGCATGAACTCGATGAAGCGCACGAGCACGCCGGCCTCCCGGCCGAACGCCGCCAGCTCCACCACCTCGTCGTCGTTGACCCCCCGCATCAGCACGCAGTTCAGCTTCACCGGGCGGAACCCGGCGGCGACGGCGGCGACGATGCCGTCGAGCACCCGGGCCAGGTCGTCGCGCCCGGTTAGCTCGGCGAAGCGCTCCGGGCGCAGCGAGTCGCACGACACGTTGACCCGCTGCAGCCCGGCCTGTCGGAGCGGCGCGGCTAGCAGCCCGAGCGACACGCCGTTGGTGGTCATGGACAGGTCGACGTCCAGAGCAGCCAGCCGCCCCACCAGCGCCGGCAGGTCGGCCCGCACCGTCGGCTCCCCGCCGGTGATGCGGATGGACCCGAACCCGAAGCGCTCGACGCAGACCCGGGCCACCCGCTCGATCTCCTCGAAGCGCAACAGCTCGTCGCGCGCCAGCCACTGCAACCCCTCGGGAGGCATGCAGTAGCGGCAGCGCAGGTTGCAGCGGTCGGTGACCGACACCCGCAGGTCGCGCACGACGCGCCCGAACGGGTCGACGAGGGGGCTCGGCGTCATGGCTCGCGTCAAGGGTAGGCGAGCAACATCACGTCCACGTTTCCCCCGGGTTGCGTTCCCTCGCCGTCCGGGACGAGGGCCAGGGCGTTGGCCAGCGCCATGGCCCGCAGCTGATGTGAACCCTGGCCGCCGGCCGAGCGGACGTGGAACCGCCCGTCCGCGCCGTACTCGGCCCGCACCCGGACAGCGTGGAGCTTGCCGTCGGCCCGGCGGGGCAGCCCCTCGTCGGCCACCGCCTGCACGTGCCGCCGGTCGACCACGCCGTGGCCCATCATGGCGAGCAGCGCCGGCCGGGCGAACAGCTCGAAGCTCACCATCGACGACACCGGGTTGCCGGGCAGCCCGAACACCGGCGTGCCGCCGACGACGCCGAAGGCCAAGGGCTTGGCCGGCTTCACCGCGACCTGCATCCACTGCATCGACCCGCCGGAAAGCTCGTCCAGCACCACCTTGACGTAGTCGTAGTCGCCCACGCTCACCCCGCCCGTGGTCACCAGCGCGTCGCAGGTCTCCACGCCGGCCTCCACGGCGGCCCGGATGGCCTCCTCGCGGTCGCCGCAGGTGCCCAGGTCGACCGCCTCGCACCCGGCCTCGTGCACCAGGGCCAGCAGCGTCGGCCGGTTGGAGTCGCGGATCTGACCCGCAAGCAAGGGCGCCCCGGCGTCCACCAGCTCGTCGCCGGTGGACAGCACGCCCACCCGCGCCCGGCGCACCACGTCGACCTGACCGCGCCCGGTGCTGGCCAGCACCCCCAGGTGCCCGGGATGCAGCACGGCGCCGGCCGGGAACACCTCCTGGCCGGCGGCCAGGTCCTCCCCCGCCTCCCGCACGTGGTCGCCCGGCCGGGCCGCCCGCTCGACGACGACCACCGACCCGCCGTCCTCGGCGCGGGTCAGCTCGACCATGACCACGGCGTCGGCGCCGGCCGGCATGGGCGCACCGGTCATGATG
>JALYMX010000221.1 GCA_030773495.1 Actinomycetota bacterium
GGCGAAGTCGGCCACGTCGGCCACGGTCGGGAGCCACCGCCGCCGGCTCTGCATGGCCGCCTCCCGGGCCACCCGGCGCCAGCGGCTCACCTGGGCAGCAGCCCGCTCGGCGTCCCAGCGCACCACCGAGCGGTCGCCCCGGAAGGCGACGATCACGTCCACGCCCACCTCGGTGAGCTTCTGCACCACCCACTCCGGCCGGTCGCCCTTGGTGAGGGCGAAGGCCACGGTCACGGGGGGCATGGGTGGGGGGTCCGCCACGACCGGCCCCGTCGGCTCCAGCCGGCCGCCCGGCGCCCACATGCAGGCCCGCCACCGCCCCGCCCCGTCGCTCACCGTCACCGCCTCGCCGGCCCGGAGGCGCAGCACGCGCTCGAGGTGGTGGCGGTCATCGTCGTCCAGCACGGGCGACGCCGGGTCGGCCACGAAGGCGTGGGCGGCGGCCCGGGGCGGCGAGCTCACCCCTACTTGAAGGCGCTGCGGATCTTGGAGAACAGCCCCGTGTCGGGCGGGTCCACGCTCTCGCCGCGCGCCGCCGCCAGCTCCCGCAGCAGCCGCTCCTCGGTGGGGGAGAGCGACGTGGGGGTGTCGACCACCACCTGCACCAGCAGATCGCCCCGGCCGCGGTCGCGCCCGCTCACGTGGGGGACGCCCCGGCCGCGCAGCCGGAACACCCGCCCCGTCTGCGTGCCGGGCGGGATGGCCAGCGGCTCGGGGCCGTCGAGCGTCTCCAGCTCCAGGTGGGCGCCGAGGGCGGCCTGGGTGGCGGCCACGTGCAGCTCGTGGACGAGGTCGTCGCCCCGGCGCTCGAAGCGGGGATCGGGCCGCACCTCGAGGTGGACGTACAGGTCACCGGTGGGGCCGCCCCGGGGGCCGGCCATGCCCCGCCCCTGGAGGCGCAGCGTCATCCCGGTGTCCACGCCGGCGGGCACCTCGACCAGCAGCTTGCGCTCGTCGAGCACGGTGCCGTCGCCGTGGCACGACGGACACGGCGAGGCGATGTGCTCGCCGGTCCCGTTGCACCGCGGGCAGGGGCGGGAGGTGACCATCTGGCCGAGCAGCGACTGGCGCACCGTGCGCACCTCGCCGGTGCCGGCGCACTGCGGGCAGGGAACAGGCGTGGTGCCGGGGGCGGCGCCGGTGGCCGAGCAGGTCTCGCAGGCGGTGGCCACCCGGACCGAGACCTCCTTCTGGGTCCCGAACACCGCCTCCTCGAAGTCGAGCGTCACCCGGATCTCGGCGTCGGCGCCCCGCACCGGCCCCGAACGCCGCCCACCGCGCCCTCCGCCCCCGCCGAAGGGGCTGGTCCCGCCGAAGAAGGCGTCGAACAGGTCGCCCAGGCCCCCGAAGCCGGCGCCGGCGAAGGGGTCGCCGCCCGCCGCACCCCGCAGCCCGTCGATCCCGAAGGCGTCGTAGCGCCGCCGGCGCTCGGGGTCACGCAGGGTCTCGTAGGCCACGCTCACCTGCTTGAAGCGCTCCTCGGCCTCCTTGTTGCCGGGGTTGCTGTCGGGGTGGAGCTCGCGGGCCAGCTTGCGGTAGGCCCGCTTGATCTCGTCCTCGCTCGCCGTGCGGGGCACGCCGAGCAGGGCGTAGAAGTCGGTGTCGGCCACGCCGTCAGCCCTCGCTCAGCCGGCTGCCGAGGCGCTGGCTCACCATGGCCACGGCGGCCAGGGCGCGGGGGTAGTTCATGCGGGTGGGGCCGAGGATGCCGACGGTGCCGCGCTCCTTGCCCTCCACCTCGTAGGGGGACACGACCACGGCGCACGTGGCCAGGGGCGCCAGCCCGTGCTCGGTGCCGATGGCCACCGACAGGCCCCGATCGAGCACGTCACGCAGGAGGCTCACCACCACGTACTGCTGCTCGAGGGTGGTGAGGACCTGGCGCACCGTCTCGACGGCGTCGAAGGCGGACGCCATGCGGGCCACGCCGCCGAGGAAGACCGAGTCGTGCTCCTCGTCGTGGCCCTCGACGAGGGCGGCCAGGGCGTCGACCACCAGGGCGTCGACGGCGGGGTCGCCGGTGGCCGGCGCCGGGCCCCGGTCCTCGAGGGGCCGGCCGGTGAGGTGGGCGGCCAGGCGGGCGGCGGCGGCGGCCAGGCGGGCGTCGTCGACGTCGCCGGACAGCTCGAGGGTGCGCTTCTCGACCACGCCGTTGCCCAGCACGACGACCAGCAGGGCCACCCGCGGCGCCAGGCTGACCAGCTGCACCGAGCGGATCAGCGCGCTCTCGTGGGGCGGGGCCACCACCACGGCGGCGTAGTCGGTGAGGCTCGACAGCAACCGGCTGGTGTCGTGCAGCATCTGCTCGAGCTCGCCGTGGGCGCTGTCGAAGAAGTCCCGCACCCGCTGGCGCTGCTCGGGCTGGAGGGTGCCCGGTCCGGTGAGCTGGTCGACGAAGAAGCGGTACCCCTTGTCGGTGGGAATGCGGCCGGCGCTGGTGTGGGGCTGGACGAGGTAGCCCTCGTGCTCGAGCACGGCCATCTCGTTGCGCACGGTGGCCGACGACACGGCGAGGCGCGCGGCGCGGGCCACGTGGGCCGAGCCCACCGGCTGGGCCGTCTCGATGTACTCCTCAACCACCGCCCGGAGGATGGCGGCCTTCCGTTCGTCCAGCACTGGCACTCGATTGTACCGAGTGCTAACCGGCGGCCGGGGGCTCCCTGGTGAGGGCAGCCAGGCGACTGCGCAGGGCGTCCCAGTCGCGGCGGGTGCCGGCCGGCGAGTCGGCGCTGGTGACGGTGGGGGCCACCGCCGCCGGCTCGGGC
>JALYMX010000222.1 GCA_030773495.1 Actinomycetota bacterium
GTCCTGCGCGTGGGCGGCGGCGGCCGCCGTGCGGGCGCGGCGCGAATGGCGGGCGCTGATGGCCCCCGCCCTGGCCCCCCTCGGGTTCGTGGCCTGGTCCGCCTTCCTCGAGGCCCGTACCGGCAGCGCCACGGCCTGGATCAGCGGGCAGCAACGAGGATGGGGACAGCGCCTCGACTTCGGGGTCGGCACGGCGCGGGCGGTGTGGCGCTTCGCGGGCTCGCCCCTGGGCGACTTCAACCGCACCGTGTCGGTCCTCACGCTGGTCGCCCTCGGCGCCGGCCTGGTCCTGCTGGCCCGCTGGCGGCCCCCGGCGACCCTCGTCGTCTACACCGCCGGGGTCGTGGTCCCCGTGGTCGCCTCGGCCGTGCTGGCGTCCACGCCGCGCTACGTGCTCACCGCCTTCCCCGTGCACATGGCCGTGGCCAGGGCCGTCTCCGGCACCGGCTTCGCCGTGGCCCTCGCCCTGTCGGCGGCGGCCATGGCCGTCCTCATGCTGGTGGCCGAGCTGTCGCTCGCCCTCACACCGTGAGCGGGCGGCCGGCGACGGAGCGCAGCAGGTCGTCGTAGCGATCGAGCACGGCGTCCCACCCGTAGCTGGCCTCCACGTAGCGCCGCCCGGCCCGCCCGAGCGCGGCGACCAGCGCCGGCTGCTCGGCCAGCAGATCGACGGCGGCCTCGAACTCGGCGTACCCGGCGTAGGGCAGGGCACCGCCGCTGCGGCGGGCGTGGCCGGCCAGCACGGCGCACCGGCCCTGCACGAGCGCGGGCCGGCGCTGGACCCACGCCTCGGCGACCACCATCGAGAAGCTCTCGAAGTACGACGGCTGCACGAGGGCCAGCGCCCCCTCCACCGCCCCCCGCTTGGTGGCCTCGTCGACGAAGCCGGTGAGCACCACGTCGGGGCGGGGCCGGGGGGGCTCGACCGGCTCGCCGACCACGACCAGCTTCAGCGGGCCGGGCCGGCGGTCCTTGTAGGCGCCGAAGTAGGCGAAGACCTCGTCGGAGCCCTTGCCGGAGTCGACGCGGCCCACCACCACGAGGTAGGGGTCGTCGCCCAGCCCGTACCGCCGGCGGAAGGCCGCCTCGTCGCCGCGCACGTCGAGGTCGAACCCGATGCCCACCACCGACGAGGGCTGCTGCACCCGGAAGCGCCGCTGCACCAGCTCGCGCTCCTCCTCGGTGGAGAAGGCGAAGGCGTCGGGCAGGCGGAAGGTGGCGTCGAACAGCGGCAGCGACAAGGTGGGCTCGTCGTGGGCGGTGGGGTGCAGCACGGTGGCGGTCCGGCCGGCCACGTGGGGGAGCCCCTCGAAGGTGGTGGCGTACAGGTACGTGAAGAACACCACGACGTCGTACGACGGGGCGTGCTCGTCGAGCCAGGGCCCGAGCGCCGGCACGTCGGGGCCCTGGGACCGCATCCACTCGCGCTGGAGGTGGAGGGCGACGGGCTTCTTGCCCCACACCACCCGGCCGTTGAGCGGGCCGAACAGGCGCAGGTCGCGGCGACGGGCGGTGGGCAGCCGGTGGACGGCCACGCCGTCGAGCTCGGCGGCGCCGGGCGGGTACTCGTTGGCCCAGTCGAGGTAGCTCCGGGCGCAGGTGGTGACCACGGACACCTGGTGGCCGCGGGCGGCCAGGCGGGTGGCGAACTGCCGGCAGTGCAGCTCGGCCCCGCCGGCCACCTCCCGCCCGTAGCGCTGGACGACGTAGAGCAGGCGCACCGGCGCCTACGCGATCTCGGCCAGGTGGCCGAGCAGGGTGGCGGCCGAGCGCTCGGGGCTGAAGTGCTCGACCCGCCGGCGGCCGCGGGCGACGAGCCCGGCCCGCAGGTCGGCGTCGGCCACCACGGCGGCCATGGCCTCGCCGAGCAGGACGGGGTCCTCCTCGGGCCCGAGGACGAGGCCGGCGTCGCCCACCGTCTCGGGGACGGCGGCGCAGCCCCGGGCCACCACGGGCACGTCGAAGGCCATGGCCTCGAGCACGGGGACGCAGAAGCCCTCGTGCTCGCTGGCCGTGACGAAGGCGTCGGCCCGGCGGTAGAAGGCGACCAGCGCCTCCCTGCTCACCGGCCCGGCGATCCACGCCCCCGGCAGGCTCAGCTCGTGCACGAGGTGCTGGACGGCGGCTCGGTAGCGGGGCAGCCGGGCCGGGCCGACGAGGACCAGGTGGGCGTCGGGGTCGAGGTAGGTGGCCAGCACGTGGAAGGCGCGTACGAGCAGGTCGGGCCGCTTGTGGGGCAGGAGCTGGCCCACGAACAGCAGCACCGGTCCCTCGACCTCGGTGGTCAGGTGGTGGGCGGTGCCCGGGTCGGGCTCGACGGCGGTGAGGGCGCCGGCGTCGACGGCCAGCGGGCTGACCCGCACGTCGTCGTAGCCGAGGGACTGGAGGTCGCCGGCGTTGTAGGCCGAGTCGGCGAGGGCCAGGGCCACGCGGGGTCGCAGGGCGGCGACCTCCCGCCGCCCCCCGTCGAGGAGGGCGGCGAAGGCCGGGTCGTAAGGCGCGAAGGGCGCCGCCGGGGAGATGTTGTGGTACACGAGCACGAGCCGCTCGGGGCGCGAGGCGAGGAAGGCGGCCACCTCCGGCTCGCCGATCGAGGCGTGGACGAGCAGCAGGTCGTCCCTCGTCGCCGCCGCCGCCGGGGCCCGCCACTCGTACTCGGCCAGCGCCAGCACGTCGCCGGCCAGCGACGGGGCGTAGTAGCGGGCGAAGACCTCGGAGTCGCCGAGCGAGCGCAGCGCCGGCCGCAGCGCCAGGGTGGCGTCGGTGACGGCGTCGCCGGGCGAGGCCGAGACGAGGACCTGGTGGACGTGCACCGGCTCAGCCGGCGCGCCCGGCGCCCGCCTCCAGCTGCGCCAGCCGCCGCTCCAGGCCGGCCACGGCGGCGGTGAGCTCGGCGGCCCGCCGGTCGTACCCGGCCAGGCGCTCCAGCACGGCGTCGAGCTGGCCCACCAGGTCGGCGTGGACGTGCCCCTCGGGGTCCTCGAGGGCGGCCAGCACGGCCAGGAGCACGTCGCGCACGCCGTCGGCGTAGTGCTGCACCTGGTCCAGCGCCCCCTGGGTCTGGCGGGCCACCACCTTGCTCACCGCCCGGTGCAGGGCCTGGCCGCCCGGGAGCTGCGACCCCGCCGGGATGCGGTCGGCACCGAACCGCGACCGCTCCTCGAGGGCGGCCAGGCGAGCCCGGACGTCGGCGAAGTCGGGGCTGGCCCGGTGCGCCACCACCCGGCGGAAGTGCTCCTCGAGGTCGTCCTCCAGCCCCGGCGGGTAGGCGCCGGCGGCCCGGCGCTCGGCCACCCGGGCCCGCAGCCCGGCGATCACCTCGTCGAGGTCGGGCGTCGTCGGCGGCTGCTCGGGCATGGGACGGTGATGCTAGGGCCGCAGGTGGCCGCGGAGGGAGGAGACGCTAGCGTCGGGCCCACCGATGGCGACCACCCTCGACGCGCCGCGCCTGCGCCCCGCCCACCGCGCCCGCCGCCGCCGGCCCGATCTCGAGCGAGCCGTCCCCGCCGCCCTGTTCATCGTCGCCCTCGCCGTGTACGCCACGTTCGCCGCCGAGTGGCCCACGGAATGGGACTCGGTGAGCCTGGTGTTCAGCGTCGACCGCTTCGACGTCACCGACGCCAGCCCCCACGCCCCCGGCTACTGGCTCTACGTGGCCGCCGGCCGCCTGGTGCGCGCGGTCACGCCGCTCGGCCCGGCCGACTCGCTGCTGGCCGCGTCCGCCCTGGCGGCGGCGGCCACCGTCGCCCTGGCCTACATGGTGGGCCGCTCCCTCGGCGGGCGGTGGCTGGGGGTGGTGGCCGCCGCTGGCCTCCTCACCTCGCCGTTCCTCGCCTTCTACGGCTCGTCGGTGGCCTCCTACCCCTTCGACGCCCTGGCCAGCCTGGTGCTGCTCCACCTGGCCTGGCGCTCCCGCCCCGGGTCGTGGCACGCCCCGGCGGCCGCCGCCGCCCTGGCCCTGGCCGGCGGGGCCCGCCAGACGTCGCTGGTGCTGCTCGCCCCCCTCGCCCTCGTCGCCGTGGTCCGGGGGCTGCGC